>JANMWH010000055.1:0-15697 GCA_031393945.1 Polaromonas sp.
GCCTTGAGCAATTGTTTGATGTCGCCGACCAGCCCATCAATACCGCTGCCGTAACGGTTATACAGCCGCAAGTTGCCCCGTGTGTCAAACACGTAGCTGCCAGCCGAGTGGTCCATGCTGTAGCTGGTGGCTGTGCGTCCTTCTACTTTTTTGTAATACACCTTGAAGTCTTTAGCAACGCCGGGCAATTGATCAAGTGTTGGGCGAAGCGCCACAAACGTGGGGTCAAAGTTCAGCATGTAAGCCTTCAGAACTTCGGGCGTGTCGCGCTCGGGGTCGACGCTGATAAAAATGCCTTGCAGCTTGGCACCATCAGCGCCGAGTTTTTTCTTGATGTCAGCCAGCTCGCTCATCGACGTAGGGCAAACATCAGGGCACTGGGTAAAGCCGAAAAATACCACCACAATCTTGCCGGCAAAGTCCTTCAAAGTGCGCAACTGGCCGTTTTGATCAGTCAATGAAAAACCTTTGGCGTAGTCGGCGCCGGTCAGGTCAATGCTCTTGAATTGCAGCTTTTCTTCTGGGGAACAGGCACTGATTGATGCCAAAACCAAGGAATAACCGGCACAAGTAGCTATTGATTTAATAGCAAACTGACGTCGCGAGAAAAAAGCTTGAGGATGCATGGCAACCTAAATCAGGTAATGATCAATAAGCAGCGCGGCGAAAAGCGCGGTCAAATGAATCAGTGAAAATCGAAATGTCTTGCGTGCAAGCGCGTCTGAATAGTTGCGCCACAACCGAAACGCGTACCAGCTAAACCCCGCACTTAAAACGACCGCCGCCGCCAAATAAAGCCAGCCGCTCATCTGAAAAACAAAGGGCATCAGGCAAGCCGGGAACAGCACCAGCGTGTACAAAAACACCTGCAAACGAGTGAACTCATTGCCATGCGTGACTGGCAGCATGGGCAAGCCTGCCTTGCGGTAGTCTTCAACCCGGTACAGCGCCAGCGCCCAAAAATGCGGCGGTGTCCATAAGAAAATAATCAGGAAAAGAATCAGCGCCTCGGGCCCCACGTTGCCAGTCATGGCGGCCCAACCCAGCACCGGGGGCATGGCCCCCGACGCACCGCCAATCACAATATTTTGCGGGGTCAAGGGCTTGAGAATGACCGTGTAAATCACTGCGTAACCCACAAAGGTGGCAAAAGTCAGCCACATGGTTAAAGGGTTGACCCACACATACAAAATAACAGAGCCCACCGCGCAAAGCGCGGCAGAAAAAGCCAGCGTGACTCCGCTGCTGATTTGCCCTTGCGCTGTGGCGCGCATGGCGGTGCGTTTCATGCGCGAATCAATGCCCTGCTCTACCAGGCAGTTAAAGGCAGCCGCCGCGCCTGCCACCAGCCAAATACCCATGCAGGCAATCAGCCCCAATTTCAAATCTGCCAAGCTTGGCACGCCCGGCACAGCCAGCACCATGCCAATCAACGCGCAAAACACAATCAACTGCACCACGCGCGGCTTGGTGAGCGTGTAAAACTGCCTGAACTTGGACGGGACATAGCCCGCTGGGGCAGCTGTGGTGGGTGCGGTACTCATACAGCGAGTATTTTCCCACGCTGGCCGGATGCGTTGCTGACGGTTGCGGCTCTGAAACTGATCGCCAGCGCGCCCGTGAGCGCCACCACCAGCGCGGCGGCACCCGCTGTATGCAGCACGGCAGCCGCCAGCGGCCAGCCTAACCAGACGTTACCCAAGCCGGTCAGCATCTGGAAAATAGCCAAGCCCGCCAGCCACTTTGCGGACAGGCGAAGCGCATCAATTTGGTATAGCTTGAGCGCCACCAACAGCAGCGCAGCAAACACGATGTAAGCACTCAAGCGATGAACATAATGAATCGCGGTCAGCGCCTGAAAACTCAGGTTGTCGCCATTCAGCCCTGCGCCCAGCTCGCGCCACACCGTAAAGCCTTCGCGAAAATTCATGGCGGGCCACATAGAGCTTTGACAGGCCGGAAAATCTGTACAGGCCATGACTGCGTAGTTGGTGCTGACCCAGCCACCCAGCGCGATCTGCAACCACAGCAATGCAAACGTTGCCAGCAGCCAAGCGCGTGTGCCGCTGGGTAAAAAGATAGTGGGCGGCGCGGCGGCTGATTGCGCGTAACGAACGCTTTGAGTCTTCAACAGCGCAAGCAAAGCCATGCCGCCCAACAAATGCAAAGTAACGATCGCAGGAAACAATTTCATGGTCACAGTCAGTGCGCCGAAAGCGCCTTGCAGGCACACCCAAACCAGTGTGAACGTAGGCCACCAAGGCGAGATTTGCGCTCGCCGCCGCTCTAACCAGCTGGTCACGGCCAGCGTCAAAATCAGCACACCCACGCCAGTGGCCAGGTAGCGGTGAATCATTTCAATCCAGGCTTTGGGGTGCGTAACGGGCCCGGTTGGCATGGCGCTTTGTGCAGAATTAATCTGCAATTGCGCACCAATCGGGCTGGCGTGGCCGTAGCAGCCGGGCCAGTCGGGGCAACCCAGCCCTGAATCAGTTAAGCGCGTAAATGCGCCAAAAATGACTAAATCAAAGGTTAAAAA
The DNA here is from genome assembly GCA_031393945.1 of Polaromonas sp. Lineage (GTDB taxonomy): Bacteria > Pseudomonadota > Gammaproteobacteria > Burkholderiales > Burkholderiaceae_C > Polaromonas. The sequence continues at coordinate 2,540 of JANMWH010000055.1, forward strand.
CAAGGTGACCCAGGTCAGCATGCGCAAGCGCTGAGTGACCGGGGAGCGCCTGCTTTTTAGCCACACCCAGGCCAGTGGGCCGCCCGCCACCAGCACGCCCATGATCATCAGGCGCAGCACCGGGCTCAGGTCGTAAAGTGCGGTCTCAGCCATCACGTTCAGCGGCCCTCTGTGTCCCAGCTGCCCGATGCGCGCAGCAGGCGATCTAAGTCGCGTTTGGCCTTGGCCGCGCCAGCGGCGTCCATGTTGGCGGGAAACCGCATCATCAAATTGCCCAACGGATCGACAACAAAAAGATGATCTTCAAGCCGCTGACCCGGGGCGGGCGGCAACCATTGCGCGAGCTGGTCAGCAGGCACGCGCAAAGACGTGAGATCAACCAGTGCGGGCCGCAGGCGCTCATCAATTTGCCCACCATCAGTGATTAGCCAAACGCGATCTAAACGGCCTTTTTCTTTGCCCAGTGCTTCTTTGAGCTGACGCTGAAAATACAGCCGCTGCTGGCAAGTCGCGTCACAACCGGCATTGGCCACCGAGATCAGCAACCACTGTTTTTTCAGCGCAGTCAAATCGCCGACTTTGCCTTGCAGGTCAACCGTGGCCATAGCGGGCAACGAACGTTGCGGCGTGATCAGCTCACCAAAGTTGCGTCGCCCCTCAGGCCGAATAACGTAATAAGTCAGGTAGGACGCGATCACCGGTGACGCGCAAACCAGCAGCACGGCAATCATCTTCCAGCGGCCGCTGGTGGTGGTGCGCACATCGCCCTTGCCGGGCACGGGCAGTGCGTGAACTGTCAGGCCAAGCGGCTCGTCTTGGCTTGGGCCAGCGGTAGCGATAGGGGGAATATTTGACATGAACGATTACTTCAAAGGCGGCAAGTTTTTGCGCTTGATGCGCCACGGATTGATCAGCTGAAACCACACATACAGACCCACCACCAGAGCACACAACGCAAACCACTGGAAGGCATAGCCGTAGTGTTTGTCAGTGCCAGACTTGGGCTGGGCCCAGTCCCGCAGCAGGCCTTCGTTGGCGACGCCGGTTTGCACCATGGACACGTTTAACAAGGCCAAGCCCGTTTCGCGGCTGAATGAATCAACATCGAGATTTTGCCGCAAGCGCCCTTTTTCTTCAGATTTGAACTCGTATAGCTTGGATGGCGGGGGGGCGATACGGCCGCGAACCGTCACAGGCCCAGTTGGCGTTTGAATGTCGGGCAGCTTGCTTCGGTCTGCAAAGTTGCGCTGCACCCAGCCGCGTTGAACCAAAATAATTTGCCCACTGCCGTCCAGCACCAGCGGCGTAACCGCTATAAAACCAGGCTTGTCGTTCATTTGCCGATTGTCTAAAAATACCGTGTGTTCGGCCCGCCACAGCCCTTTGAGAGTGGCTTGCCGGTGAACAGCATCTTGTAAATCAGTAAACGCGGCCAAGTCTTGAGCCTTAAGTATTGGCAGGTTGCCCTGCGCTTCAATTGCATACTGCAGATTTGATTTTTGCGCAGCGCGGCGCAATTGCCACTGCCCCAGCGAAAAAGTGGACACAGCAACCACCACCGCAGCCAGCGACAGCACCCAAAACCTTGCTTTCGGCGAAAGTACAGCCATCAGTTGATAATTCCCAGCATGACGTATTTTGTAGCAATTGCTTTTTTAGCCATCATCGGCAGTTTGGGTGCAGCTCTTTTTTTCATGTTAAAGGACGGCACCAACGGCAAGTCCAAAACAAGCAACATGGCACGGGCGCTAGCGTTTCGAATTGGGCTGTCGGTGCTGCTGTTTGTTTGCATTTTGACCGCCTGGAAGCTGGGCTATATTCAGCCAACTGGGTTGCCGCTTAGCAAGTAAACTCACAATTAAAAAAACAAAGGCCGCGCAATGCGGCCTTTGTTGTTGCGCGTTGATGCAAATCTGTTTAAAGCCAGTACACCAGGATGTAAAGACCCAACCACACGACGTCAACAAAGTGCCAGTACCAGGCTGCGCCTTCAAAACCAAAATGCTTGTCAGCCGTGAAGTGGCCTTTTTGCAAACGCAGTGTGATGAACAGCAACATCAACATGCCGACAAACACGTGAAAACCGTGAAACCCGGTCAACATGTAAAACGTTGAACCGTACACACCGGAGTTAAGTTTGAGGTTCAGGTCAGAGTAAAGGTGAAAGTACTCATAGCCTTGCACGCACAAAAAAGTAACGCCCAGCAGCACAGTCAGCCACATAAACCCGATAGTGCGCGCACGGTGCCCTTCACGCAGCGCGTGGTGGGCAATCGTCATGGTGACGCCAGACGTCAGCAGCAGCGCGGTGTTGATGGTGGGCAACCAGAAAGGCCCAACGGTTTGAAACGGCTCAACAATATCTGCAGGCGATGCAGTTTGGCCCACGCCGGTAGACGGCCAAGCCGCTTTGAAGTCAGGCCACAGCAACGAGTTTTCCAGGCCGCCGAGTTCAGGCACTGAATGCATACGCGCCCACCACAGCGCCGTGAAAAATGCGCCAAAAAACATCACTTCGGAAAAAATGAACCAGCTCATGCTCCAGCGAAAAGATAAATCGATTTTGTAGCCGTACAAGCCGCCTTCGCTTTCGCGCACTGCTTCGCTGAACCACAAAAACAGCGTGCCGAGCCAAATCACCATGCCAAGCGCCAAGCTGTAAGGGCCCCACGCAGCGCCGTTTATCCAGTACGCAGCGCCCAGCATGACAAACAGCAAGCCCAACGCGGCCATGGCAGGGTGGCGCGATGGCGCCGGCACAAAGTAATGCGGGGGATTTTTTAACCCAACTGCGGGTGACGCTGACGACATTTCAAACTCCTGTGATCTCAAACTTCTAACTTCTAACTTCTCAATAACTAGTCGGCGGCTTGTGCCCGCGCGGTCAGTTGAATCTTATTTACTGACAGCCCAGTTGGCGAGCAAAATCAGGCCGCCAACAAAGCCACCACACACAATCAGACCAATCACGACAATGTGCACCGGGTTGAGCTGTTCAACGTCTTTTTCGTAGTCGCCCCGCGCTCGCAACCCGACAAACGACCACAACACCGCTTTAGCAGTTCGCAAAATTGAACCCTTGCGCTTATGCGGTGGCTGGTTCATCCAGGTTTGCCTATCAGGCTAATCGGCTGGCTGACCGCTACTGAGCCCTTGGGCGCTGCGGGGGTTTTGCCACCCACCTCAAAAAACGTGTACGAAAGCGTGATCGTCGTGACGTCTTTGGACAGCTTGGGATCAATCACAAACGCCACAGGCCACTGCTTTTTTTCGCCCGGTGCCAGCGTGTATTGGTTAAAGCAAAAGCACTCCATCTTGTTGAAGTGCGCTGCTGCCTGCGACGGCGCATAGCTTGGAATGGCCTGCGCAGACATGGTGCGGTTTTGTGTGTTCTGAAACTCGTACATCACGGTGGCCATTTCGCCCGGATGCACCTGAAGCGTATTGACGGCTGGTTTGAAGTGCCAAGGCCCACGGGCGTTGGCATCAAACTCAACGGTGATCAGTCGGGACTTGTCAACTTGCGTGTTGGCGCTGGGTTTTTGCTCTGCGCCAGACAACTTTTGCTCAGCGAGCGCCAACACATTGAGGCCAGTCATTTCACAAATAGCGCGGTAAAGCGGCACCAGCGCGTAACCAAAAGCAGACATGGCCACCACGATGATGGCCAGCTTGACCACCATTTTCGAGTTTTCGCGCTGTAGTCGAATCACGTGTATTTCACTAAGCTGTGCGTGAATGCAGCCAATTCAACGTCCGAAAAAAACTGATTTAGCCATGAACCCGACAAAAAACACGAGCACCACTGAGGCCAACGTTAGCGCCAGCTTCAGGTTGCTTTTCTTTTGTTCGGGGGTCATGGTGATGCCAGATAAAAGTTGGATTAACCGATGACTTTAGTCGCGCTGGCATCCAGACGCGGCGGTGTCTCGTAGGTGTGAAACGGTGCAGGTGACGGAACTTCCCACTCCAAGCCCTCAGCGCCCTTGCCGCCCTCGTCAACCCATGGGTTAGCTTTGGCAGGTGCGCCCCGGCCGCGCATGGCAGGCCACACGACAAAGGCAAAGAAATAGACCTGCGCGAAGCCAAAGAAGAATGCGCCCACGCTGGCAATTGCATTGAAGTCGGCAAACTGCATGGGGTAGTCAGCGTAGCGACGCGGCATACCGGCCAAGCCCAAAAAGTGCATGGGAAAGAAGGTGACGTTAAACGAAATCAGCGACCACCAAAAGTGAATTTTGCCGCGAGTTTCGCTGTACATCACGCCAGTCCACTTGGGCGACCAGTAGTAGTACCCGGCAAACATCGCGTAGAGCGAGCCTGCAACCAGCACGTAATGAAAGTGGGCCACCACGTAGTACGTGTCGTGCAGCTGAATGTCAATCGGCGCGACAGACAAAATCATGCCGGTCAGTCCACCCATCGTGAACACGAAGATAAAACCGACCGCAAACAACATGGGGGTTTCAAATGTCATGGAGCCCTTCCACATGGTTGCAATCCAGTTGAAAATTTTCACGCCGGTCGGCACGGCAATCAACATCGTTGAGTACATGAAAAACAGCTGGCCGGTAACCGGCATGCCGCTGGTGAACATGTGGTGGGCCCACACAACAAAGCTCAAAATCGCGATTGAACCGGTGGCATACACCATCGATGCGTAGCCAAACAAACGCTTGCGCGAAAACGCTGGAATGATCTGGCTGATGATGCCGAATGCCGGCAAGATCATGATGTACACCTCGGGGTGGCCAAAGAACCAGAAGATGTGCTGGTACATCACTGGGTCGCCGCCGCCTGCGGGGTTAAAAAAGCTGGTACCGAAGTGGCGGTCAGTCAGGGTCATGGTGATGGCGCCTGCCAACACAGGCATCACGGCAATCAACAGGTACGCGGTGATCAACCAGGTCCAGCAGAACATCGGCATCTTCATCAGCGTCATGCCAGGGGCGCGCATGTTCAAAATGGTCACGATGATGTTGATGGAACCCATGATGGACGACGCACCCAACAAGTGCAGCGCAAAAATACTGGTGTCCATTGACGGACCCATTTGCAGCGTCAGCGGCGCGTAAAGCGTCCAGCCAGTTGCAGGTGCGCCGCCAGGCATGAAAAACGAAGCGCCGAGCAGCAAAGCCGCGGGGATCATCAGCCAAAAACTGAAGTTATTCAAGCGCGCAAAAGCCATGTCAGCCGCACCAATTTGCAGCGGAATCATCCAGTTCGCAAAACCCACAAACGCCGGCATGATGGCGCCGAACACCATGATCAGCCCATGCATGGTGGTGAGCTGGTTAAACAGCTCCGGATTAATCAGTTGCAGCCCCGGCTGAAACAGCTCAGCCCGAATGCCCAGAGCCAATACGCCGCCGAACATCAAATTAAAAAAGGCAAACAGCAAATACAGCGTGCCGATGTCTTTGTGGTTGGTGGCAAACACCCACCGGCGCCAGCCTACTGGCGCGCCATGGTCATGGTGATCATCGTGGGCATGCCCGTGGTTGTGGGGGTCTAGTACGGCACTCATTTTTTACTTCCTTCGACTCTTGGCGGCTGACGGTATGGTCACGCGCTTTGAAAACTTAAAACTTAAAACTTGACGAACGACTGCGAGAGGTCTTTCCCCGGCGGTCTTACTTGCGTGCAGCCAGCAGTTCAGCGGGCTGTACGGTCTGACCAGTTTGGTTAGACCAATTGTTTTTGGTGTAGCTGATGACAGCAGCCAAATCGGTGTCGCTTAACGCTTTCCACGCAGGCATGGCGCCGTTATTGGCACCGTTGAGCAAAATAGCGATTTGCTTGGCATGGTCGGCGTCCAGCACCACGGCAGAACCGTCGAGCGCCTTGATCGCGCCGCCGCCCTTGCCCGTGGTTTGGTGGCAAGCCACGCAATTGGTCGCGTACACCTTTTCGCCGCGTGCTTTCAAGTCAGCCAGCGTCCAGACTTTTGCCGGATCATCTGCTTTGGCAGCCATTTCTTTGTTTTTGCCTGACACCCAAGCGGTGTAGTCTTGCGCAGACACCACTTTGACGTGAATGGGCATGTAGGAGTGCTCCTTGCCACACAACTTGGAGCACTGGCCGTAAAAGTCACCGACTTTTTCGGCTTTGAACCACGTGTCGCGAACAAAGCCGGGAATAGCGTCTTGGTTAATGCCAAAAGACGGCACCATGAACGCGTGAATCACGTCGTTGGCGGTGGTGATAATGCGAATTTTTTTACCGACTGGCACGACCAGCGGGTGATCAACTTTAAGCAAATAGTCGTCAGTCGAATCGCCCGATTTAGGCCCGCCGGTGTTTGACAGCACGCGCTGGCTGTTGTCTAGCGTTGAAAGCACCGCAATGCCTTCGCCCTCGCCTTTGATGTAGTCGTAGCCCCACTTCCACTGCATGCCCGTGGCTTTGATGGTGAGCTCAGCGTTGGTGGTGTCTTTTTCTAACACCACAGCCCGCGTAGCTGGCAACGCCATGGCGATAACGATCAAAAACGGGACGACTGTCCACGCGATTTCAACCGCGGTTGATTCGTGGAAATTGGCAGATTTGTGACCGACAGATTTGCGGTGCTTCAAGATGGAATAAAACATGACGCCAAAAACGGCGACAAAAATAAATACGCAAATGCCCATCATGAACCAGTGCAGCCATGCCTGGTCTTCTGCCACTTTGGTCACAGCGGGGTGCAAGTTGTACTGCCTGACTGCTGGCCCGCCGGGCAAGTCACCCACGGCATAGGCTGCTGTAGATGCCCAAGCGGCCAAAAAGGCGCTAACCGACAAAAGCGAGCGCACAGCTTGCGCCGCGGTTGCCTTGATTTCGTCAAATGCTTTACTGATTACTTTGCTCAATGCTTTGCTGACGTACATCGTGATCACTTTTATTACTGCTACTGCGGTTACTTCTAATATCAAAACTGCCGAATGCCCAACCCGTGATTATAAAGTTTTGAATCTGCTATTTTGCCAGCGCCGCCTTACAAAACCCTGAAACCAGTCGCGAAGGTACCCTTTGGCCCCATCCGGCTGAAAAATTCAGCAGCCGCGAAGCGCCCGGCGAATTTCACGCGCCAGCGCGGGCCTGAGTTCAGGCCGCAAATGCCGCCCGACGTTGACCGATCGGCCCTGGCCAGACACTGCAATCAATGACCCATCACCGCTGGTTGGCTCGACCCGCACCCATTCGCGGTTAAATTCGGCCCTCTCCAAGCGGCCAGCGGTTTCGAGTTCAACCACCAAGCGGGCGCCTTGCAGTGAAATTTTCTCGCCGTCTCTGGCGTGGCGTGCGTAAACCAAAAACGCCGTGCCCACCGCCAGCAACTCAGCCCAGGCAAACGGCATGACCAGCGTTGCGCCCTGAAACCAAAAAAACGTCGCAATACCAAGCGAAACCACGCAAAGCGACACGAACAGCGTCATCAGTTGGGCCGGTGTTACCGAACAGTTGCGTTTTAAAAGCCACTGCACGCCGCCTTCGGGGCCAGAGTCGGCTAAAGAAGTGGCAAAGCGATAACTCGGCGGAGGGGGCTGCGAATGCGTTGGGGACACGATGTGCACTCAAAAATCAACAACTCAAAAACAAACCGTTTATTGAGCTGGCTAATGCGTGGGAATATACCCAAAGTCGACTATGCAAAGTATAGCGGCGTTTGGCTCTGGCCCCTACCGAAATGCCCCGCAAATCCACCCGCCAGGCAGGTGCTTTAGGCGCGCTTGGAATGGCCTGCCAACATGCTTCGCATGTCTTGCACTGACACCGAGCTGAGCGAGCTGACTTTTACCTTGGGCAGCGGCTTTAGGGCGTGGCCATAAATCACCTCAAACGTCAGCGACAGCCGCCCATCCGCGCCTACTGCCAAGTGCCGGGAAAGCGCGGTTTCAAGCTGCTTGCGCCAGGCTCGGCCCCGCAAAGCGGTAAATCGCGCGGGGTGAAAATTGCGCCCCAGCTCGGCCAGCTCAGCCAACAGTCGCGCGGGCGAATCGTAAGTCAAGGTGATGCGTTCCATGTCCATCACCGGCTCAGCAAAACCAGCCTGCACCAGCATGTCTCCCCAATCGTGCATATCGGTCAGGTCATGCCCGGCGGGCGGCCACCCCAACTGTTGGTACACCCGGCGCAGCTCCACAGCAGTGTCTGGCCCTAGGCATGAAAACATTAAAAACCCGCCCACTCGCAAAGCTGCATGCCACTCGGCCAGCAACGCCTGCGGCGCGGGCGCTTCGTGCAGGGCCATGTTGGCCCATAGCATGTCGACTGCGCCCGGTGGCGGCGCTTCGAAGCGGGGGTTTTTTTGACCCAACCCGACCAACTTCCACCACGGTTTTGCTATTTTTTCAATAGCTGCTCGCGCCCGATTTAATTGGCTTTCGACCACAAAACATGCTGATTTGGGGTACTTTTTAGCCAATTCGGCGTGGTTGTCGAGCCCGCCGCGCACCGCCCCCCAGTGGGCCCACGCCTGGGGTTGCAGCTTGATCCATTGCAGGCGGTCGCGCATGCGGCTGGCTACCTCTTCATGCAGCCACGGCGAGCTGCTGGGCGCAATGCGCTGCCAGCGCGCCACCGCAGTCGCGTCGAGGGTCGGCGGCGCTTGGTCGGCGGCAGCTGGGGGAAAAAGCGTTGGGGGGGAAGGCATACTGGGCGGTGCGAAGCGCACGTTAGCCGAGAGTATATTGACTACTTCGTTGTGGCTCTGCGCCCTGCGCCTACAACCTCACCCGACAGTTAAATTTCGCATCTTCAAGTGTTCCGCCTTACCGTCAACCGACTTTTTAAACAATTCGGCTTGTCGCCGCTGACCCGCCGCCTGCCCAGCCAGTGCGCGGTGTGCAAAAGTTGGCCCGCCGCACCGGTGTGCGGGGCATGCGTGGCGCGATTTTGTTCGGGGGCGCAGCGCTGCAGCCAGTGCGCCGTGGCCCTGCCCGCTGATTTATCGCCTGGCCAGGCCAGCCCGCGCAGCGTTTGCTTTGACTGCATCAAACAACCACCGCCGGTAAATCAAACGCTGGTTGCCGTTGACTACGCCTACCCATGGTCAGCGTTAATCACGCAATACAAATTTGCAGACCAACCCGGTTGGGCCGAGTTTTTCGCTAAATTAATGCTGGCCAACCCCGCTATTAAGCAGGTGTTTGACTCGCTGAGCCCAAGCGACGTGATTGTGCCAATCCCGCTTGCAACGCAGCGCCTGCAAACGCGCGGCTTTAACCAGGCGTGGGAGCTGGCCACGCAGTTAGCGGCGCAATCAGGCAGCCAAGGCAAAACCGATGCTACTTTGCTGTGGCGGGTTAAAAACACCCCGCCCCAAACCCAGTTAAAACGCCAGGCCCGCATGGACAACGTGCGCGATGCATTTCAAATCGACCCGCTGCGAGCCGCCAGCGTGGCAGGCAAGCGCGTGGTGCTGGTCGACGACGTGATGACCAGTGGCGCGTCGCTTTTTACCGCGGCTGAGGTGTTGCGGGCGGCGGGTGCAGTGCACATCACCGGCGTGGTGCTGGCCAGAACGCCGCTCTAAACTCGGCAGCTTATGTTCAATATTGTTTTAGTCGAGCCTGAAATTCCGCCCAACACTGGCAACGTGATTCGGCTGGCCGCCAACACGGGCTGCCGCCTGCATTTGATCGAGCCGCTCGGCTTTTCGATGGACGACAAACAAATGCGCCGCGCCGGGCTGGACTATCACGAGTACGCGCCAGTCACCCGGCACGCCAACTGGTCGGCCTTTTTACTGGCACAAACCCCAGACCCTGCGCGCGTGTTCGCCATGACCACGCGCGGTTCGCGCAACTTGTACGACGTGGCTTTTCAAAGTGGCGACTGGCTGGTGTTTGGCTCAGAAACCAAAGGCCTGGCGCCAGAATTGCGGGACTCGTTTGACGCCGCCCAACGCTTGCGCTTGCCCATGCAGCCGGATCAGCGCAGCTTGAACCTGTCTAACGCAGTAGCCGTGACGGTGTTTGAGGCGTGGCGACAAAACGGCTTTGGCAGCGCCAAATAGCGCCCCAGCAAGCGGCCGCGAAAAGAAACGCTACGGGTAGCGGCGAACCAAAGATTCTGCAATGCACACTGGCTTGGCTTCGCCTTCGCGCTCCACCACCACTTCCCATGTCATTTGCACGCCGTTGTTGTCGATGGGCTGGCTCGAGAGCAGCTTCATGCTGGCGCGCAAACGGCTGCCTACCGGCACGGGCGCAGTAAAACGCACCTTGTTCAGCCCGTAGTTCACGCCCATGCGCGAGCCCACAATTTCAAACGACGATTCAAAAAACTTCGGCAACAGTGACAGCGTTAAAAACCCATGGGCAATGGGCGCGCCAAACGGGCCCCTGGCGGCTTTTTCGGGGTCAACATGAATCCACTGGTGGTCGCCGGTGGCATCAGCGAACAAATTGACTTGCTGCTGGGTAATGGTCAGCCAGTCGCTGACAGCTACCACCTGGCCCACACAGGCGCTTAATTCATCTAGGGTTTGAAACGTTTTCATTTTTTGATTTTTACTATTGGTTTTATTTTTATTTGTCCAGCCACGCGCACAAGCCGCGCCATTGCTCCAGGTCTTTTTCCACCCGGCCCGGTGCAACGTCAAACAAGGTCAACCCGCGTGCCGCCAGGTGAATGTAGTTTTGCGTGTCGCGCACCATGCCAAGCACCGGCAAGCCCAAGCTGTCGACAAAGCCGCGCAGTTTGTCGGCGGCTAGCGTTCGGGAATCCACCCGCATACCGACGATGCCGACTTGCACTTTGCCCGCATGGCGGTGCTCGGCCAGCTGGTCTAAAAACGTGCGGGTTGCAAAAATATCGAACACGCTGGGCTGCAGCGGCACAATGATTTTGTCGGCCAGTTTGATCACATCGTTAAAACGCCAGCCGTGCAGGCCGCCGGGCGTGTCGAGCACCACATGCGTGGTACCTTTGGGCGGCTTGACAATCAAGTCAGCCGTCACGTCCCACGTCGCAATCGGCCGCGCGGCGGGTGGCCGCAAGCCCAGCCACAAGCGAGACGACTGCTGGCGGTCGGCATCGCCCAGCATCACCGCGTGGCCTTGGCTGGCAAAGTAGCCCGCCACGTTGGTAGCAAGGGTCGATTTACCGACTCCGCCTTTAGGATTGGCAATCACGACCACTGGCATACCGGGCTCCTTTTTGTAGGTGTTTGAAACTTCTGCAGCTTTTTCTATTATGGTAGCGCCAATGGACTGGCTTAAAAATCAGCATTTGGTTAACACTTACCCGACTTACCCGATTTGTTCATGGAAAACTCACCCGCATGGCTGATTAACAGCCTGATTTATCTGGCCGCTGCCGTCGTGGCCGTACCGATTGCCAAAAAGCTCGGCCTGGGCTCAATCATTGGTTACCTGGCGGCAGGCATAGCCATTGGCCCCTGGGGCTTAAAGCTCGTCACCAACGTGCAAGATATTTTGCATTTCGCCGAATTCGGCGTGGTGCTGATGTTGTTTTTGGTGGGGCTGGAGCTGGAGCCCAAGCGCTTGTGGGACTTGCGCCGCCCCATTTTCGGCTGGGGCAGCGCGCAAATGGCGCTGTGCACGGCGGCCATCACCGGCGTGGCCATGGCTTGTGGGGTTGACTGGAAAATTGCTTTGGTTGCTGGCCTCGGCTTGGCGCTGTCGAGCACAGCGATTGCATTGCAGGCGATTAATGAGCGCAACCTGATGCCCACCAGCAGCGGGCAGGCCGGGTTTTCGATTTTGCTTTTTCAAGACGTAGCGGCTATCCCAATTTTGGCTTTATTGCCGCTTTTAGGCGTTTTAGCGGGCTCAAATGAGGTTGTAGCCCAATCAAATCGGGCGCTAGAAGCTATTAAAATAATAGCAGTTATTGGCGGCATCATTTTGGGTGGCCGGTTGCTGCTGCGACCGGTGCTGCGCTGGATAGCCAAAAGCGAAACACCTGAAATTTTTACGGCGGCGTCGCTGCTGCTGGTGGTCGGCATTGCCGCGCTGATGCAGTTTGTTGGCCTGTCGATGGCGCTCGGCGCGTTTTTAGCAGGCGTGCTGCTGGCGGAAAGCGAATATCGCCGCGAGCTTGAAACCGATATTGAGCCCTTCAAAGGCCTGCTGCTGGGCTTATTTTTTATCGCTGTGGGCATGAGCATTGACTTCGGCGTGTTGCTGCAATCACCGGGCTTGATAGCCGCGATTTTGTTCGGCTTTTTGGCGCTGAAGCTGGTGGTGCTTTACGGCATTGCCCGCGCCATGAAGATTCCTTTTCAAGAACGCCCGGTGTTTGTGGTGCTGCTGGCCCAAGGCGGCGAATTCGCTTTTGTGGTGTTTCAGGCGGCCGCTGGGGCCAGTGTTTTTTCAATGCAAACGTCGTCACTGCTGATTGGCGCTGTGGCTTTGTCAATGCTGATAACGCCACTTTTGCTGATTGTGGTCGATCAATTTCTTTTGCCGCGTTACGCCAGCCGCGGTGCTACTTTGATGGCCGAAATATCAGAGACGCAAACCGCGCCCGTGATCATCGCTGGCTTTGGCCGCTACGGACAAATCATCAGCCGCATGCTGCAGGCGCAGGGCACAGTGCCGACTTTGCTCGACCACAACGCTGATCAAATTGAAACTGCGCGCGCCTTTGGCTACCGCGTGTTTTACGGCGACGCCACACGCCTTGACTTGCTGCGAATCGCGGGCGCGGGCACAGCCAAAATTTTAGTGGTGGCCGTAGACAACGTAGAGCAATCTTTGAAGATTGTGGACATCGCCAAGGCGCATTTTCCGCAACTTCAAATAGTAGCCAGAGCCCGAGACGTTGTGCACTGGAACCAGTTGCGCGACCGCGGCGTGACGCTGGTGGAGCGCGAGCTGTTCGAGGCCAGCTTGAAAAGTGCCAGAGCTGTGCTCGAGCTGCTCGGGCAATCAGCCGACCAAGCCTGCGAGAGCGCAACACGTTTCAGGCAGCACAACATTGCACTGGTTGAGCAGTTTTATCCGCACTACAAAGACCGCGCCAAAGTGATTGCGGTGGTCAGGCAAGGCCGGGCTCAGCTGGAGCAGCAATTGGCAAAAGAGCGGGAACAACTTGCCAATAAAGCGACTGAAGATACTGCCGAAAAAGCGAAGTCGTCACCCACGCCTGAAAATTGATTTGAGTCAGTCCACAAGCACGCTCAAAGCGACGAAAAACAGCTAGAAA
>JANMWH010000295.1:0-3631 GCA_031393945.1 Polaromonas sp.
GAAATATCTGCATGCTTAGCGATGTGCTCTATTAATTCTGTCTTGTTCACAAGGGGCCCCTCGTAGATATAAGTTAATCGGTTTGTCTCAATATAAACGCTGCAAGAAAAACCGATATCGGTGTTTGCAAGAAGCAGCGCGAGCAGGTTGCCTGCTGACCTTCATTTAAACCACTGATCAAGTCAGTGTCAATAAGAGGACCGCTATTTGTTTGCCGCACGGTGCGAGATTCTAGTCGGTTTTAGTAGCTCTTTAGTTGTCAACAGAGCCGCTTGACGCATTTTTGTAAAACCGTTACCTCCTGTCGGCATCGGCCTGCAGCTGCATCAGCCCAGTGCCGCAACAATGGCTTTGCCGATGTCGGCTGTGCGAGCGGTGCCGCCTAGGTCGGGAGTGCGGGGCGCGTCGCTGCCCGCTGCCAACACTTTTTCAATCGAAGCCAGCACAGCATCGTGCGCGTTCTTGTGCCCTAAAAACTCCAGCATCATGGCGCCGCACCAGATTTGCCCGATTGGGTTGGCAATATTTTTGCCCGCAATGTCTGGTGCTGAGCCGTGCACCGGCTCGAACAATGACGGGAACTTGCGCTCCGGGTTCAAGTTGGCGCTGGGCGCAATGCCGATGGTGCCGGTACACGCCGGGCCCAAGTCGCTCAGAATATCACCGAACAAATTACTGGCAACCACCACATCAAAAAAGTCTGGGCGCTGCACAAAATGGGCTGTCAAGATGTCGATGTGGAATTTATCGAGCCGAATCTCAAGGTAGTTTTTCGCCATCTCAACAACGCGCTCATCCCAATACGGCATAGAAATTGAAATGCCGTTGGACTTGGTTGCGCTGGTCAAATGCTTTTTGGGCCGAGACTGCGCCAGCTCGAAAGCAAACTTGAGGACACGATCCACCCCCACGCGAGTAAAGACAGATTCTTGCAGCACAAACTCACGCTCGGTGCCAGTAAAGGCTCTGCCGCCAATGCTGGAGTATTCGCCTTCGGTGTTTTCGCGCACGATGTAAAAGTCGATCTCACCAGGCGCACGGGCGGTACCATCACGCCGCACGACGGGGGCAATGATGCCAGGCATCAGTCGCGCGGGGCGCAAATTGATGTACTGGTCAAACTCGCGGCGAAACAGCAGCAGCGAGCCCCACAGCGACACGTGGTCGGCAATCTTGTCGGGCCAGCCCACCGCGCCAAAGTAAATGGCGTCGTGGCCGCCGATTTGGTCTTTCCAGTTGTCGGGCAGCATCTTGCCGTGCTTCTCAAAGTAGTCCCAACTTGAAAAATCAAAATGGTCAAACTGCAAGTCAATGCCAAATTTTCTGGCGGCAGCCTCCATTACGCGAATGCCTTCGGGCATGACTTCTTTGCCAATGCCGTCACCGGCAATAACAGCGATACGCTTTTTACTCATGGTGATCTCTTTCGTTATTAGCTTTGTTCATAAAAAAATCTAGCGCCTGCGCAATCAGCAAGTCGGGCGCTTCCTCGGCAATATAGTGCCCGCATGGCAAGCTGTTGCCAGTGACTTGGTCTGCCCTTTCGCGCCAAAGCGCCAGCACGTCAAAGCACTGGCCGACCGCACCGTGCTCGCCCCACAGAACTTTGAGTGGCTGCGTTAATTTATTACCCGCTGCCATATCAACACGGTCATGCGCCAAGTCAATGGTGCTTGATGCGCGGTAGTCCTCGCATATCGCCTGCGCAGTGCCCGCAATTTGCGCGCAGCGCTCGTACTCAGCCAGCGCCTCGGGCGCAAATGCAGCCAGACCTGCATGGCGCTTGCCCATCACGCTGCGTACATAGCGCGCGGGGTTAGATTCAATCAGCGCCTCAGGCAGTGGCGGCGGCTGAATCAAAAAAAACCAGTGCCAATACGCGGTGGCAAAAGCCTGCGTGGTGTTTTCATACATCGCCAGCGTGGGCGCAATGTCGAGCAGCAGCATGCGCGTAACTGCAGACGAGTGGTCCAGCGCCAACCGGTGCGCCACGCGCGCACCCCTGTCGTGCGCCAAAACGCCAAACCGCTCAAAGCCGTACTGCCGCATCACGGCCAACGCATCAAGTGACATGGCGCGTTTTGAATACGCGGCGTGATCGGCATCACCTGCGGGCCGTATTGAATCGCCATAGCCCCGCAAGTCCGTCATCACCACGGTGAAGTGCCGGGCCAGCGCAGGTGCCACCAAGTGCCACATGGCATGGGTTTGCGGATGGCCGTGCAGCAACAGCAAAGGCGGACCGCTGCCGCCGATGCGCGTGTGCAGCAACCCGGCGGCACCTTGGACCTTGGCGATTGAAAAATCCTGAAGATTGTTCATCTCAAACGTTCGACTGGAACACTAAACCCTTGCCGCGCGCACGACCAGGCTCACGCCCAACGCGGTTATGGCGGTGCCAAGCACTGTTACCGCCGTGATGGGTTCAGAAAACAACAGCCACGCCATCAGCGCTGTGCAGGGCGGCACGAGATACATCAAGCTGGTCACGGCAGTGGCAGCGCCGCGCTGAATCAGCATGTACAAAAGCGATGAGCCGCCTAGCGTTAACACCAGCACCGACCAAGCCAGCGCACCTACAAATTGGGGCGTCCACACCACCACTTCAGTTTCAAGCAGCGCCAGTGGCAGGGTGACCGCAAACGCGGCGGCAAGTTGAATCGCATTCGCGCCGCGCACGTCAGCAGGCTTTACATACCGCTTTTGATACAACGTGCCAGCGGTAATACTAAGCAGCGCAACAGTAATAGCGGCCATCGTGAAAACCGTGACTTCAAGCGTGCTGCCAAATTTGCGTGATACCACCAATACCAAGCCGCCCAGGCCAAGCGCCAAACCCAGCCACTGGCGTTGCGTTACTTTTTCAGTGGAGTCATGGTTTTCCGCCCTGCTGGACACCCAAAGCGCCGTGAGTATCGGCTGCAAGCCCACCATCAGCGACGCGAGGCCAGAACCCATGCCCGCTTTAATGGCCATCCACACCCCGCCCAAATAACCGGCGTGGATCAACACACCGCTTACAGCCAAGTGCAGCCACTGCTGCCTGCCGCGTGGCCACTGTACCCGCGCCAATGCAATCCAGACCAGAAAGCAAACTAGCGACAGCGCGTAGCGAATCGCCAAAAAACTCAAAGGGGGTGCATAAGGCAGGCCGTATTTGGCCACCACGAAACCGGTGCTCCAGATGAGCACAAAAACGGCAGGCATGGCTCGCAACCATGCGCCTTCAGGCGAAGAGTTCAATGAAGGCGACTCACTATTTGGCTTGCTTGCGGATTTCTGGAATCGCTTTTTGCAAGTAATAAACCATCGACCAGACGGTCAAAATGGCTGATATCCAGATCAGCCAAGTGCCCCACAAGTGCGTGTCAATCACGCCGAACAGCCGGCCGTCGTACAGCAAAAACGGAATCGCCGTCATTTGCACAAATGTTTTGGCTTTGCCCAGCATGTGCACGGCGACGCTTTTGGTTGCGCCAATCAGCGCCATCCACTCGCGCAGAGCCGAAATGGCGATTTCGCGGCCGATGATGATGAGCGCCACAAACACGTCGGCGCGCTGCAGATGCACCAGCACCAGCAAAGACGCACAAACTAAAAACTTGTCCGCTACGGGGTCTAAAAAAGCACC
>JANMWH010000111.1:0-1519 GCA_031393945.1 Polaromonas sp.
ACGAAGTCGATGTGCTGCTGCTGGTGCGCGGCGGCGGTGCCATGGAAGATTTGTGGGCTTTTAATGACGAGCAATTGGCCCGAACCATAGTGCAATCCCCCATGCCCATCATCAGCGGCGTAGGCCATGAAACAGACTTCACCATTGCCGACTTTTGTGCTGATGTTCGCGCGCCAACGCCCACTGCGGCGGCCGAGCTTTGTGCGCAGCCACAAGCGGTGTGGCTCAATGTGCTCGACGCCATTGAGGAGCGGCTGCAAAACGGGGTTGACCAACAAGTGCAGGCCAGCGCTCAGCGGCTTGACTTGGCTTGCGCACGCTTTAGTCAGCCGTCTCATTTCGTTACGCGTCAGCAGTCAAGGTTGGCCCTGCAAGCGCAAAAGCTAAAGCATGCTGAGGGCGCTGCGCTGGCTAGCGCGCGGGCTGGCCTGGACGCTTCAGGCCGCGATTTCACCTTTGCATCAAGCAGCGCGCTGGCGCAACATAAAAGGCGTCTTGAAAGCGCTGATTTGCGACTGGACTTGCTCAATCCGAAGCTGGTGCTTGAGCGCGGCTACGCCTGGCTGGTCGACACGCAAGGCAAGGCCATCACGCGGGTTAAAGACACCCAGCCCGGCCAAGCGGTTCGCGCTACCCTTACCGATGGCGAGGTCGATTTGAAAGTCACGAGTCCCCGGCTGATTTAGTTTTTACAATAAAACTGGTAAGCTTTTCAAAGCCTTAAAACTAAGTCGTATCAACCCCACCAAGGAATAATCATGGAACACAAACTCCCCGCATTGCCTTACGCCATCGACGCACTGGCCCCCAACTACAGCCAGGAAGCGTTTGAGTACCACCACGGCAAGCATCACAACGCGTATGTGGTCAACCTCAATAACCTGCAAAAGGGCACTGAGTTCGAAGCCATGACGCTGGAAGACATTATCAAAAAATCAAGCGGCGGCGTTTATAACAACGCGGCGCAAATCTGGAACCACACCTTTTTCTGGAGCTGCATGAAGCCTGCCGGCGGCGGCGAGCCTACTGGTGCGCTGGCAACGGCGATCAATGCCAAATTTGGCTCTTACGCTGCTTTTAAAGAAGCGTTTGTCAAATCTGCTGTGGGCAACTTTGGCTCGGGATGGACGTGGCTGGTTAAAAAGGCTGACGGTTCAGTTGATATTGTTAACACCGGCCCAGCTGGCACACCGCTAACCACCGCTGACAAAGCATTGATGACCGTTGATGTATGGGAGCACGCCTACTACATCGACTACCGTAATGCCCGGCCCAAGTTTGTAGAAACTTACCTTGCCAGTTTGGTGAACTGGAGCTTTGCTGAAGCCAACTTCGCCTGATTTTTATTGGCAGATTTCGGTCGCTAAACAAAAAGCCGACTTTTGAGTCGGCTTTTTTATTTCTGAACTTGAAACAGCGAACCCTGCAATTGGCTCCCGGCCTTGATTCCTTTCTTGGCAAACCAGCCTTTGTTCATTTCTAGTACGTAGCGCACAGGCTTTACCGAGCAATGGGAGTC
>JANMWH010000166.1:0-13446 GCA_031393945.1 Polaromonas sp.
GATGTAACTATTGCCCACCATGATGTTGTTGGTCGTATTAAACGGACGTCCACCGAGCCTTACTCCTAGCGACTTACCAAAAGAATCTGCCGCCTCAACAATTCGAGCTTCAATCAAGACCTGCTTGACCGGAATATCCAGTTTAAGAATCAATGACTGAATCTGCTCCAGCTTTGCCGGAATATCCGTCACAAAGAGCTGGTTCGTACGGGCTTCAAAAATAACGCTGCCCCTGGCGGACAATATCTTTGTAGCGCCAGGTGTGGTCGATCCTCCCGAACCGCCCGAACCAACCAAGCCCGCAGCAATTTCAGATGCTTTGGCGTAGTTCAACCTGAAATCCTGGGTTCGCAGTGGCTCCAAATTTTGAATCGCGTTTTTCGACTCTAGCTCAATTTTGTCTTTGGCCGCGAACTCGTCTTTCGGCGCTATCAACAGCACGTTGCCTGACTTACGCATGCCCAAACCCCTGGCTTGCAAAATAATGTCCAACGCCTGATCCCACGGCACATCTTTCAAACGCAGCGTCACCGCACCACTCACGCTGTCTGACGTAACAATATTGAAATTAGTGAAATCTGCGATCACCTGAAGCAGTGAACGAATTTCAATATTCTGGAAGTTCAGCGACAGCTTTTCACCGTTGTAACCCGCGCCTTGGGTTAATTTGCCCGGGTCGATTTTTTGTTGACGAACTTCAACGACAAACTGGTTGTCGCTTTGGTAGGCGCTGTGTTCCCACAGGCCCGTGGGCGCAATTACCATGCGAACTTTATCGCCCGTTTGAAAAGTCGTCACGCTTTGCACCGGCGTACCGAAGTCCGACACATCAAGCTTGCGGCGCAGGCCTTCGGGCAAACTGGTTTTCAAAAACTCCACCACCAAAGTTTGGCCCTGCTGGCGAATGTCGACACCAACCTGGTTGTTTGGTAAATCCACCACGATCCGGCCAGCGTTTTCAGCGCCTCGGCGGAAGTCCAGGTCTTTAAGGGGAAAAATATCGCGATTCCGGTTTTCAGCAAACACCGGGGCTCCAGCAGCCGAGGGCGCGGCAACTGCGACAGGATCCAGCGTAATCACCAGTGACTTGCCTTGTATCTCGGCCTTGTAGGCGGTAGACGCTTTGAGATTTAAAACTACCCGGGTGCGCTCACCAGCTTGCACAACATTGGCAGAGCGCAGGTTGCCCAAATTCATTTCAACTGCCGAGCGACCCATTGCGTTGCTGACGCCCGGAAAATCCAGGGCAATCCGCGCCGGCGACTGAATGCTAAAGCCTGTCGGCACTGCGGTTAACGGCTCGGCCAAATCAATGCGGATAACCTCAGACCCCCCAGACACAGAGCCAGTCACAGCCTGGATGGTATTGGCGGTTTGCGCAACAGCTAACGCCGAAACGGATACGAAAAGAGCCGCAGCACATGCCGCGCGCGCGGAAACTCCAAACGATGCCTGGCTCCCTATCTGCTGCAACCCTCTCAGTGCAACGACTGCCTGAAGTTTCCACATCTGCATACTCATTTTGATACCTCTTGAAGCTTTAAAGTCGCGGGCCGCTCGATCCATTCGCCGGCGGCATCCTGCACAATTTCCCGCAGAGTCAAGTCAGACTCAGTCACCTTGGTAATCCGGCCAAAATTTTGCCCCAAGTAATTTCCAACACGCACCTGGTACAACAGGTTGTCGACGCGCACCAAGGCGACCAGTTGACCGGCTTTATTCAAACTGCCTACCATCGCTGCCGAGTCCAATGGTGAGGCCTCCAGAGGCTCTTTGCGCCTTGCTAACTCGGGAGCAATCAACGCCACGTTTGCTGTTGCTTGGGTCGAGTCACGCTTAAGCGCTTGGGTCAACTTTTGGTTGCTAAACGGCTCTATCGCAGCTTCTTGCTGGTAGGGCTGCGGCACGAATTTGGTCGGTGCTGGCACAGGCTGAATGTTTGGCTTGGCTGCGTTGCGCTCAGCCGTCATCCACTGCTGCAACTCATCTTGCTCGGAGGTACCGCAACCTGTCAATGCGATTGCTGCAAGCGCCCAAGTGCAGATGAAAGAAATACGAAAGATCATTTTGCAGGTCCTTTCGCGGCTGCAGTCGCTTTGCGCTGCAGCTCTATCTCCTCGGGGTCGAGATAGCGGAAAGTCTTGGCCGTTGTGTCCAGAGTCAACGAGCCGTCCTTGCCCGGCAACAACGTGAGATTGTTCAGCGTAACGATGCGGGAAAGGTTAGCGATATCAGCCGCAAACGAGCCGATGTCGTGATAGCGGCCGGTCACTCGGACTGCAATCGGAAGCTCGGCATAGTAAGCCTTGACACTCACCTGACCAGGCCTGAACAATTCAAACTGCAAACTGCGGCCAAGGCCAGCTTGGTTGATATCTGACAGCAAGGCATCCATCTCAGCCTTGCTGGGCAGCTGCTTTTCAAGCTGGGTTACATATTGCAACACCTGCTCGCGCTGTTTCTTCAAGGCTTCCAGGCTGGCAGCTTGCCCAACTTTCTTTTTATAGTCTTCGCGCAAAACGACTTCTTTTGCCCGCTCAGCGACCAGCTCGTCGTCCGATGTGTTTAGCCATAAAAACCACAGTGCCGCCACAACAGCGCAGGTCACCGCCAAAAACAACAGGTATTTTGGAACGGCCGGCCAAGATGGCGGATCGTTCGGGTTCAAGCCGGCGAATTGAGTCTTCAGGCTGGCTTGCAGCCCATCAAAGTTAAGCTTAAGTTTTGGAGTAGTTGCCATGGTTGATTTTTCAAGCCTTGCCGGCAGGCTGTGCAGCTACTGCAGCGCCCGATGCGGCGGGTTTTGGCGCAACCACGGCGCCTGACGCTGCCGAAGCCGACGATTTGGAGGCATCAGACACCCGCTTGAGTGCAATACGCATCGAAAAATTTGCCACTCGGCGCTGATCCCGCGGGGTTAGGGCCACGCTTGCCGCCGTGATTTCAATCAGTTCCGGCTTGGACAGCCACTCACTGTTATTTGACAGGTTTCGCAGCAGCTCAGATACGCGTTCGTTTGACTGGGCAACTCCCGAAATTAACACGTTTTGATTGTCCTGCTTCATGCTGGATATGTACACGCCGTCGGGTAACTGGCGAACCAGTTCGGTCAACAAATAAACCGGCAAATTGCGATTACCCTGAAGCTCCTCAACCGCGCCCTGCCGAGCCCTTAAACCAGCAATCTCCGCCTGAAGACTGGCAATATCTTTTATTTGTTCTTCGAGTTTTTTAGTTGCGCTTTTCAGCACTGTGTTTTTGGCTTGCTGGTTTGCGATTTGGGTCTGATACCAACTGTAAACACCGACACAAATTACCAAGCCAAGTAGTGCAGCTAAGCCCAAGGAGACAAAGAATGACTCCCGCTTGCGTTTTCGGGCCGCCTCTCGGTGTGGGAGCAGGTTAACGAGAATCACCGCAGAAACCTCCGCATTGCTAAACCGCAAGCCGTCAAGTAAGAAGCAGCTTCACGTTTCATTTTCTTTTCACGCACATTGCTGCCAATCGTCATCCCTTCAAAAGGGTCTGCTTGAACGCAGGCAAAGGACGTTTGTTGCGTAACCGACTCAGCCAGGCCGGGAAGAGCAGAAGAGCCTCCAGCCAGCATCACGTAGTCAACTTTGTTGTTGGGTGTGCTGGTAAAGAAAAACTGCAAAGCGCGGCCTATTTCTTGGGCCATGCTGTCAACGAACGGCTTTAAAACGCCCGATTCATAATCTTCGGGCAAGTCGCCGCCGCGCTTTTTGGTCTCGGCTTCTTCTGGCGAAAACCCATACTGCCGAACAATAAGTTGCGTTAGCTGGGCACCGCCGAATGCCTGGTCACGCTCATAAAGCACCTCATCGTTTTTAATCACTTGCATACTCGTGGTTAGCGCGCCCACTTCAAACAAGGCCACCAGCGTGTCTACCCCCTTGTTTGGCATGCTCTCGATAAGTCGCGCCGTAGCCAAACGAGATGCGTAAGACTCGACATCAAGAACGATTGGCTTGAGGCCAGCCGCCTCAGCCAGACCTTGACGATCCTGCACTTTTTCTTTGCGCGATGCGGCAATAAGCACTTCTACGTCGCCAACAGATGTTGCACTAGGCCCGACAACACAAAAATCAAGGCTAACTTCGTCCAGCGAAAACGGGATGTATTGATTTGCTTCGGACTCGACCTGCACCTCAAGTTCAGACTCAGTCAAACCGCCGGGCAAGATAATTTTTTTTGTAATCACAGCAGACGCGGGCAAGGCCATCGCTACATTTTTGGTGCGAGTGCCACTTTTTTTGACCACACGACGCACCGCTTCTGCGACTTCATCAAATTTTTCAACGTTGCCGTCAATGATCCAACCGCGGTCAAGCGGCTCGATCGCGCACCGGTCCAGCACCAAATTTCCTGCTTTATCGTGACTCAGCTCTACCAGCTTTACGCTGGACGAGCTGATATCGAGACCCAGCAAGGGCGGTTCTCTGCGTTTTAATAAAGACCCCAAAGAGATCAAAACAGTCCCCAAACTTGGCTACTTGGTAGCGTTGCATACTTAAGAAATTACATGAATACTATCAGCAAGCCCTTTGTGCGATAAGGATTTTTTCAGTTTCGACTGTTAAGAACGTTGTCAAAAACTGACGCTTCTTACAAATTCAATCAACCGCACCGGGCGCTCGCAGGCGGATAAGAAGGTAAAACTAGCAAGGGTGTTGACTTTCTTAAGCGCATGCTGTCAGGTGACAATCCCGAGAGTGTCCGGACTTTTTATACTACTGCTCTGGTTTGACAAAACCACCGAATTCTTCGCCCTCATGCGCTCACCCCGAAACCTTTATGACTCAACCCACTGACCAAAACCGGGGGCCCGCTCAGCGCCCCATATGGATGCGCCTGCTATTGAAGGTCTTTTTATGGTTCGCGGGGCTCGTGTCCGCCGGGATCATCGGCGTGATGATGGTTATCGCCGTGGCTTTGGCAGTTGCATATCCGAACTTGCCCGATATTTCGGATTTGTCCGACTACCGGCCCAAGCTGCCGATGCGGGTCTTCTCGGCCGACGGCGTGGTAATTGGCGAGTTCGGCGAAGAGCGACGCCGCCTGACCCCGATCAAAGACATTCCAAAAGTCATGACCGACGCCGTTCTGGCGATTGAAGATGCCAGATTCTTTTCGCACGGCGGAGTGGACTACCTCGGCGTTATTCGCGCCGGTCTGGCCAATTTAGGCCGCGCAAAAGCGCAGGGCGCGTCAACCATCACGATGCAGGTCGCTCGCAACGTTTATTTATCGGCTGAAAAAAGCTACACCCGAAAAATATACGAAATTTTGCTGACCTTCAAGCTCGAACACATGCTGACCAAGAATCAGATCCTTGAAATTTACATGAATCAGATTTTTTTGGGTAACCGCTCTTACGGATTCGCCGCCGCCTCAGAGGCGTACTTTGGCAAACCGCTCAAAGATGTCAGCATTGCAGAGGCGGCCATGCTAGCGGGCTTGCCTAAAGCGCCGTCAGCCTATAACCCCATCGTGAACCCGAAACGAGCCCGGGCGCGCCAGCTCTACATCATCGAGCGAATGGAGGCCAACGGCTTTATTACCAGCGCCCAAGCTACTGCCGCCAAAGAAGAAGAACTGAAGGTCAAAACCGGGCCAGACGTTGACCGCGTTCACGCCGAATACATCGCTGAAACCGTTCGCCAGTTGGTGTTTAGCCAGTACGGTGAGCAGTCCTACACCCGTGGGCTTAACGTGTTCACTACTTTGCGGGCAGCCGACCAAACAGCAGCCTATAAAGCGCTGCGCAAAGGCATCATGGACTATGAACGCCGCCAAATTTACCGCGGCCCGGAAAAATTCATTGACCTGCCAAAAGACCCCAAAGATCAGGAAGAAGCCATTGACGACGCACTTTCAGACAACCCGGATAACGGCGATGTGATGTCGGCCATCGTGCTGGAAGCAAGCGCCAAGCGGGTGGTAGCCTTGCGCCAAAACAGCGAGCGAATTGAAATCGCTGGCGACGGCTTGCGGCCCGCGCAGTCCGGTCTCGCAGAAAAAGCGGCAACCAACATCAAGCTGCGCCGGGGCGCGTTAATCAGAGTCGTAAAAACGCCAAAAAGCACGTGGGAAATTACCCAACTGCCAGAGGTGGAGGGTGCTTTTGTGGCACTTGACCCGCGAGACGGCGCCGTTCGAGCGTTGGTAGGCGGGTTTGATTTTGAAAAAAACAAGTTCAATCACGTGACCCAAGCGTGGCGCCAGCCGGGTTCTAGCTTCAAGCCCTTTATTTACTCGTCGGCCCTTGAAAAAGGTTTCACCCCAGCAACCGTGATCAACGACGCCCCCTTGTTCTTTGATGCCGGCGTCACTGGTGGTCAGCCTTGGGAGCCGAAAAATTACGATGGCACCTTTGACGGACCCATGAGCATGCGCACCGGGCTCAAAAAATCGAAAAACATGGTGTCGATTCGCATATTGCAGTCAGTCGGCACGAGTTACGCGCAAGAGTGGCTTGGCAGGTTTGGCTTTGAGGCAGAAAAGCACCCCGCTTACCTGACGATGGCGCTCGGTGCGGGCTCCGTAACGCCGATGCAGATGGCCACGGCGTATTCGGTGTTCGCCAACGGTGGCTACCGCATTTCACCGTATCTGATTACCAAGATCACCGACCAAAAAGGTAAGGTTTTGGTCGACACCAAACCGCCCGCCCTTAACGAATCGATGCGCGGCATTGATGCCCGTAATGCCTTCATCATGTCGAGCTTGCTCCAAGAAGTGGCTCGCTCGGGCACGGCTGCCAAAGCGCAAGCCACCTTAAAACGAGTCGATCTGTACGGCAAAACCGGAACCACCAACGACTCGATTGACACGTGGTTTGTCGGCTACCAGCCGACCATCACGGCCGCTGTCTGGATGGGTTACGACACGCCTAGAAAACTGGGCGACAAGGAAACTGGCGGTGGCTTGAGCCTTCCGGTTTGGATCGACTTTATGGGCCATGCCCTGCGCGGCGTTCCGGTAACCGAGATGTCCGCGCCCAGCGGCGTGGTCAATATTGGCGGCGAGTGGTACTACGAGGAATATGCCAGAGGCGCCGGTATCAGCAGCGTGGGCATGCGCGATGCGCCAGCGGCAACGCCAGTGCCCAGCGATGCCCCGGTTCAAACTCCGTCCGACGGCGGCACGCCTATTTCAGTGCTGCCGCCGAGTGACGAGAAAAAACGAATTCTTGACTTGTTCAAGAACTAAACCGAACGGTCTGACCCGCCTGGCTGCTGGCCTCGCGGGTCAGCACCTCGAAAAACTCTACAGCGCTTTTGGTATCCAGCCATCGCCCTTCCGTACACTTGTAGTGAAAGCCGCCCGCTTTGGTGGCCAGCCAAATTTCTTGTAGCGGCTTTTGCAGGTTGATGACGATCTGGCTTTTATTGGCAAAAGTCAGAGTGATCATTCCCCCGCTGCGCTGGTTGTCGATGTCAGCGTCGGTCGCGTCGTTAATGCGGTCGCAGGCCTGCTCCACAGCCCGCAGTGCAGATTCCGCACAATTCAAATACTCAAGGTCGGTCATTACAATCCAGTGATGATGTTTTCAAACGAAATTTTAGGCTGTTATAAAGCAGCGCTGTTGTGCGCTGGTTTTACGCTGGTTGTCACAGCGACAGCGTCGGGTTGCGGCCAAAAAGGCCCGCTTTTTCTGGCACCCCAAAGCGTTCCGTACACCTTACTGCCATCAGCTGCCCCAGCGCAGGCCGCGTCTGCGGTTGCTCCCATGCCATCCGTTACAGCGTCGGCCGCCAAATGAAGTCACTCCCCGGCTCCCCTTTCGTTGCCTATCAAAACGGCGCTTTGCACGTAGAAGGCGTTGCGCTGGACGCGCTTGCCAAACAGCACGGCACGCCGCTGTTTGTGTACTCCAAAGCGTCGATGCTGAATGCTCTGGCAGCGTACGAGCGTGGCTTAGCCGGGCGCAATGCCCAAATTTGTTATGCAATGAAGGCCAATTCATCGCTTGGCGTGTTGCAAGTATTCGCAGCTGCTGGCTGTGGTTTTGATATCGTCTCTGGGGGCGAGCTGGCACGGGTGGTGGCCGCTGGTGGAGACGTCAAGAACGTCATTTTCTCTGGCGTAGGCAAAACACGCGTCGAAATGCGCGAGGCCTTGAGCGCAGGCATTGGCTGCTTCAACGTGGAAAGCGAAGCCGAGCTGGATGTGCTTTCCGCCGTGGCGACGGAGCTGGGGCTTCGCGCACCGGTCAGCATTCGCGTCAATCCCAATGTTGACCCCAAAACGCACCCGTACATTTCAACTGGCCTGAAGGGCAACAAGTTTGGTGTGGCTCACACCGATGCGTTGCGCATATACCAACACGCGGCATCTCTGGCGGGCTTGCAAGTAGTAGGCATTGACTGCCATATTGGTTCACAAATCACTGACATCACGCCGTATCTTGACGCGATGGACCGGATACTTGACCTTGTTGAATTGATTGAAACTGCTGGCATACCGATTGCCCACATCGATTTTGGGGGCGGACTCGGAACGGACTACAACGGCGATACGCCGCCTGCTGCGGATGAGTTGTGGCGGCAGCTGCTGGCCAAAATTGACGCACGCGGCCATGCCAGTAAAAAACTGATGATCGAGCCGGGCCGCTCGCTGGTGGGTAATTCGGGCGTGTGCGTGAGCGAGGTGATTTACCTCAAACCCGGCGAGCAAAAGAGCTTTTGTATTGTTGATGCGGCCATGAACGACCTGCCCCGCCCCGCCCTGTACCAGGCGTTTCACGCAATCGTGCCCACACTGCAGACAGACGCAGCCAGCGCGGTTTATGACGTAGTCGGCCCCGTGTGTGAGAGCGGCGACTGGCTGGGTCGGGACCGTGAGCTGAACGTTCCTGCAGGTGGTTACGTAGCAGTGCTATCAAGCGGAGCGTATTGCATGAGCATGGCCAGCAACTACAACACCCGCGGCCGCGCCGCTGAAGTGTTGGTAGATGGCGGGCAAGCACACCTGATTCGCCAAAGAGAAACCGCAGAGGATCAAATGCGCAACGAGCGGTTGATCTAGCGCGTTAAGCCGCGCTAGCTCGGCGCTATTAATTTACTAGCTGCTCGCGCCCTATTTTATTGGACTGAAGCCGTTTTTTCTTTAAGAATTGCTGCACACGCCAACCCAGCAGCATGGCGATGATGGCGGCATAAATAAACACCTCATTGAAGTTGTTTTTACCAGCACGCATCCAGAAAAAATGCAGCAGGCCCAAACCAGAAATAACGTACACCAGCTTGTGCAGCAATTGCCAACGCTTGACCCCAATGGCCTTGATGGCGCGGTTAAACGACGTTGCAGCCAACGGCGTTAGCAGCAAAAACGCCAAAAAGCCCACCAAAATAAACGGCCGCTTGGCGATGTCTTTGGCAATGTCGCCCACATCAAAGCCCATGTCAAAGCCACTGTAACTGAGCAAATGAACGACCACTTAAAAGTAAACAAACAGCCCCAGCATGCGCCGAAAACGCGCCAGCTGCGGCGTGTTACTGATGGTGCGCAGCGGCGTTACAGCCAGCACGATGCAAATAAAACGCAGCGTCCAGTCGCCTGTGGCGCGAATCAAATACTCCTGCGGATTGGCGCCCGCGCCGTTGGTGGCAACGCGGTAAATCAGCCAAGTAATGGGCAACAAGCACAGCAGAAAAAGCACCACCTTGGCAGCCGGGTGCATCAACACTTTTTGCTTGGAAATTGACATAACGGTTAAAAGTTTTTCTTCAAGTCCATGCCGGCGTACAACTGCCCGACCTGCGCCTCGTAACCGTTGAACATCAAAGTTTTACGTTTTTTGGCAAACAGGCCGTCTTCGCCAATACGGCGCTCGCTGGCTTGACTCCAGCGCGGATGGTCAACTTCCGGGTTGACGTTGGAGAAAAAGCCGTATTCGCTGGCGGCGGCTTTGTTCCAGGCGGTTTTGGGTTCTTTGTCAGTAAAGCGGATTTTGACGATGCTTTTGCCGCTTTTAAAGCCGTACTTCCAAGGCAGCACCATGCGCACTGGCGCGCCGCTTTGGTTGGGCAGCACCTCGCCGTACATACCAAATGAAAGTAACGCCAGCGGGTGCATGGCTTCGTCCATTCGCAGCGCCTCAACGTACGGCCACTCCAGCACGCGCGAGCCCACAAACGGCATGGTTTTTGGGTCGGCCAACGTCACAAACTCTACATATTTAGCGCTGCCCAGCGGTTCGACTTTTTTAATCAGCTCTGACAACGAGTACCCGACCCAAGGGATCACCATCGACCAGCCTTCGACGCAGCGCAGCCGGTAAATTCGCTCTTCTTGGGCGCTGAGTTTGAGCAAGTCTTCCAGAGCGTAAGTTTTGGGCTGTTTAACCAAGCCCTCAATGGTCACTGACCACGGCTTGGTCACCAGCGTACCTGCGTTTTTGGCAGGGTCGGCTTTGTCAGTACCAAACTCGTAGAAGTTGTTGTAGGTTGTCGCGTCTTTGTAATCGGTGATTTTTTCCATGGCCATGGCGCCCGCTACTGCGGATTTGCCGCCTGCCAACGCTGCCAGTTTGCCTGGCTTGGCATAGCTGCCGGCAGGGGCTTGGGCTAGCGCGTCGCGGCCGGCCCAACTGGCCAAAGCAGCCCCAGCCGCACCAGTGGCCATGAGCTTCATCATGTCGCGCCGGCCCTGATAAGTGCCGTGGGCGGTGATTTCGCTGGGCACCGGGTGGGTAAAGCCGTTGTTCCTGGTTTTGATGAGCATGTTGAATCCTTAACTTGGCAAAAAACGATGAGAAAGAGGAAATTGGCGATTATTGCTGGTTAGTCTGAATACGCGCCGAACTCTTACATGGATTCCATAAATGGGTACAAGTTCGCCCACGCTGCATCAGCCTGGAGATGTGCGGCGATTGACCTACATGGAAAAACAAAAAACCCGCCCAAACATCAACCGATGCTTGGGCGGGTTGCCTTAAAAGCGACTAAAAATAAGCGAGTCAGCGCAAACCGGCAATGTAATCGGCCAACGCCTTGATTTCGCGGTCATTCAGCTTGGCGGCAACTTGGGTCATTTGCAGGTTGTTTTTACGGATGCCGTCGCGGAAATAGGTTAGCTGGGCAGCGGTGTACTCGCCGTGCTGGCCACCAATGCGTGGATACTGGGCCGGAATTCCGGCACCTGTGGGGCCGTGGCAGCCGGCGCAGGCCGTTATGCCGCGCTCTGCAATACCGCCCCTAAAAATTCGCTCGCCTTGCGCAGCCAAAGCTTTGTCGCTGGCAAAGCCGGGCTTGACCTTTTTGGTGGTCACCCAGTAAGCAATGTTGCGCATGTCTTCTTCAGACAAGGCGGACGCCAAACCTTGCATGATGGCATTGGCGCGTTTGCCAGACTTGTACTCGGTTAGCTGCTTAACGATGTATTCCGGGTGCTGTTGCGACAACTTGGGGTTGCCGGGAATGACGGAATTTCCGTCTGCAGCGTGGCAACCTGAGCAAACCGCAAAGCTGGCTTCGCCTTTCACTAAATCAGGCTTGGCGACTACGGGCGCAGGGCCAGCGGCGATGGTGGCGGCAGCTGTTAGCGCCAGCAGCGCAGCAAAAAACGAATGGGCAATCAGCTTCATATCGGGGTTCTCTAGACTCGCAGGTTGTAACTTTTAAATCGGTGCAGATTAAATTTTACAATGGGTTAACTGCGGGTCCCATTTGTCGGGTATTGCTGCGCAGCTCAGCCGCCTGAACTCACCCGCATTGCACCTACCATGACGACCCCTTCCCCTACCCCTGCACAACCCATCCAGCCCGACCCCAAAATCGCGATGGGCTGGTTGCACACCGCCAAATTTTTAACTACCGCACCAGAGCTCAAGCACCTGCCGCGCCTGGATGTGCCTGAAATCGCCTTTGTGGGCCGCTCTAATGCGGGTAAATCCACCTGCATCAACACCCTGACCCAGCAACACCGGCTTGCCTACGCCTCTAAAACCCCGGGGCGCACCCAATCTATCAATTTGTTCACTTTGGGCAAACAAGGTGTAACCGACGCCGTGCTGACCGACCTGCCCGGCTACGGCTATGCGGCTGTGCCCAAGGAAGCCAAGCTGCGCTGGCAGCAGGTCATGGGCAATTATTTGCAAACGCGTGACAACCTAAAAGCCGTGGTGCTGATGTGCGACCCGCGCCGGGGCATGACTGAGCTTGACGAAATTTTGTTGGATGTGATTCGCCCCCGGGTGGAAGAAGGCTTGAAGTTTTTGATTCTGCTGACCAAGTCAGACAAGCTGAACAAAACCGAGGGCGCCAAAGCGCTGCAAATAGCCAAACTCAATGCGGGCGGCGGGGACGTCAAACTATTTTCAGCACTTAAAAAGCAAGGCGTTGAAGAAGTGGCCCAGCACCTGTGGGACTGGACGCATTCAGGTATAAAAATGCCTGTAGCCGAATAAATACGGGCGCGAGCAGCTATAAAAATAATAGTTACCAAGTAGTCAAACAACAGCCCCATGATCACCACTTCTCAACAACCCTTGCCCCACGGCATCACCCTGTCGTGTCGCAGCGCGGGCGAAAAAGGCCGACCAGTGCTGATTTTTCTGCACGGTTTTCCTGAAGCTGCTTTTGTGTGGGATGACTTGCTGGAGCATTTTGCCCAACCTGAAAATGGCGGCTACCGCTGCGTTGCACCCAACCTGCGCGGCTTCGAAAATTCCAGCACGCCTTTAGAGGTGGCGGCGTATCGACCCAAGCACCTGGTCAGCGACATTGCGGCGCTGATTGCCATTGAGGGCGGGGGCACGCCAATAGATTGCCTGGTTGCCCACGACTGGGGCGGCGCGGTGGCCTGGAACCTGGCTGCCAGCCAGCCGGAATTGATTAAAAGGCTCACCATCATCAACTCGCCGCACCCGGGCACTTTTTTGCGTGAGCTGCAGCATTCGCCCGAGCAGCAAGCGGCCAGCGCATACATGAATTTTTTGATTCGGCCCGATGCCGAAGCCCTGCTGGCTGAGGACGACTTCAGGCGCTTGTTTGAGTTTTTCATGCCGTTCAGCACGGTCAAGGGTACGGCCGGCCCCCGAGTTGCCCCAGAGTGGCTGACCGAAAAAGTGCGTGACCAGTACCGCAGCGTGTGGCAAAGCGGCTTGACCGGGCAACTGAACCTTTACCGAGCATCGCCGCTGCGCCCACCCCGGCCCGGCCCGCCGCACAACGACCCGGCGGCGGCGGCGGTGGTTATTCCCCCGGAGCTGCTGGTGGTGTTAGTGCCCACTCTTGTGCTGTGGGGCATGGGTGATATTGCCCTGCCGCCCGCGCTGCTAGACGGCTTGGCAGACTTTGTGCCCAACATGCAGCTGGAAAAAATCGACGGCGCCACGCACTGGATAGTGCACGAACAAGCGGCGTTAGTGATTCAGCGCTTGCAAAGCTTCTTGGCAACCTAGTAGCCTAGGCGCCTGGG
>JANMWH010000191.1:0-2021 GCA_031393945.1 Polaromonas sp.
GGTACCCATGATGACCCTGCTGGTGGCCAAACTGCTGAGCCTGGACGACCCGATTTACCAGTCAGTAGCCGTAGCTGCCGTGCTCTACACGCTGACCATGTACAGCCACGCCTTGAAAAGCAGCCGGTCAGCGCTGGCTGCTATTGAGTTGCGCTTTGAAAACGTTGACTTGGTGGCGCAAGCGCAGGCCGCGCGGCTTGATGCGGAAGAAGCCAACCTGGCCAAGTGTAAATTTTTGGCAGCCGCCAGCCACGACTTGCGCCAGCCGATTCATGCGCAAGGCTTGTTTTTGGAAGTGCTCAGCCAAACGCCGCTAACTCCGCATCAAAGCCACGTACTGGCCAGCGCCCGGTCTGCGTCAAGCGCGTCGAGCGACATGCTGAACACGCTGCTTGATTTTTCGCGCATTGAGGCGGGCGTGGTGATGCCGCACAGCGCGCCGTTTGACTTGCAAACCCTGCTCAACAAAATTGAGAACGATTTAGCGCCGCAGGCCGATGCGAAAGGACTGGTTTACCGCACGCGTGAAACCGCGGTGACCATTGACTCTGATGCAGGCTTGGTCGAGATGATTTTGCGCAACCTGGTGAGCAACGCGATTCGGTACACCGAGCCACGCAGCGGCCGGGGCGGTGTGCTGGTGGCTTGCCGGGCGCGCGCGGGCAGCGCAAGCGTTGAAGTGTGGGACACCGGCATCGGCATTGCCCCAGAAGATCATTTAAGCATCTTCAAAGAGTTTCACCAGTTGGGCAACCCAGAGCGCGACCGGCGCAAAGGCTTGGGGCTGGGCTTGGCGATTGCCGACGGTTTGAGCAAAACCCTAGGCCACCCACTGAGCCTTGCTTCAACACCCGGGCGTGGGAGCGTGTTCAAACTCGCGCTGCCGGTGGTCAAGGCCGATCAAATAGTTGCTGAACACAACCCAGCCAGCGAGCAGATTGCGCCGGGTCTTTTGCAAGGTGTGCGGGTGCTGGTCATTGACGATGACGAGTCGGTGTTGGCAGGCATGGCGCAGTTGCTGCAAAGCTGGGGCTGTGTGGTGGACAGCGCGGGCTCGGTTAGCCAGGCGATGGAGCACGCTCAAACCCAGCCGCCAGACTTGCTGATCAGCGACTACCGTTTGCGCGGCCAACGCACAGGCGCCCAGGCTGTTGCGGCGTTGCGCACCTTGCTGGGCGCAGGCAAGCCCGCGCTGATGATTACCGGCGACACCGCGCCGGAACGCCTGCGTGAAGCGATGAGCAGCGGCGTTCCCCTGCTGCACAAACCAGTGGCGCCTGAACAGTTGTACCGCGCCGTGGTGGAGTTGCTTGAAGAAGCGCACCAACAAAATGCACGTGAATTGGATGCTGTTCGTTAATTATTTAGCTATATATTTAAGAGCTGCTCGCGCCCGTATTTATTCGGCTATAGCCGCTTTTTATGCCTGAAAACGGCTAAATTAAGGGCCGCACGGCCTTTTTGGGGCCACCCAGGCTCAAGCGCGCAGCCGAGCCGGATTTAAACCGCACACCAAATCGCCCGGATCGTTTTCAGGCACGGCACGTTCATTTTTTGCCTGCGCAACTTCCATGTCGCGCGGCAGCACCACGCCGTTTTTAACCGCCAGTACTTCCGCCATGACGCTGACTGCAATTTCTGGCGGGGTTTTGCTGCCGATATAAATACCAATCGGGCCGCGCAGCCTTGCCAATGCGGATTGGCTGACACTGAAATGCTCTGCCATGCGTTGATGCCGCGCGTCGTTGTTGCGGCGCGAGCCAATAGCGCCGACATAAAACGCGTCGGTATTGAGCGCTTCAAGCAAGGCCAAATCGTCAAGTTTTGGGTCGTGCGTGAGGGCAATCACGCAGCTGCGGCGGTCGGGTTTGAAGGCGATCACTACGTCGTCGGGCATGCTGCTCAGCACGGTAACGCCCGGCACCGACCACGCGGTTCGGTATTCTTCACGCGGGTCGCACACGGTGACTGCAAAGCCGCTAAAAATTGCCATCGTGGCCAGGTACTCGGTCAACTGCCCG
>JANMWH010000237.1:0-3090 GCA_031393945.1 Polaromonas sp.
GGGCACACATGGCGAGTGGGCTTGAGCATTTGCTACGACCTGCGATTTCCCGAGTTGTACCGCGCGCTGCAGGCAGACCTGCTGCTGGTACCAAGCGCCTTTGCCCACACCACCGGCAAGGCGCACTGGGAGGTGCTGCTGCGGGCGCGCGCTATTGAAAACCTGGCCTACGTGTTGGCAGCAGCGCAAGGCGGCGTGCACGAAAACCAGCGCCGCACCTGGGGCCAGTCGATAGTCGTTAACCCGTGGGGTGAGGTCATCGCGCAACTTGCCGAAGGGCCGGGTGTGGTGCTGGCTGATATTGAGCACAGCGCGATGGCCACGGCTCGCACTCAGTTGCCCGCGCTGACGCACCGCAAAGTGGGCGCCGCATGAGTAGGGTCAAGTCAAACTTTTTATGCTATTTAAATAATAGCTGCTCGCGCCCATATTTATTGGTTAAAAATGCTTTTTTACACCCCGTTTGGCGCGTCAGGGCTTTATGGCTTCTGGTTCGGCGGTGGCGGCTGGTCGTCGTCCTTTAGCCCGTCATTCTTCAGCTCGTCATCCTTTAGCTCGTCATCTTTAAGCTCACCGTTCTTACGGCCTGAAAACATCGTCCACCACACAATGAACACCAACAGCAGCAACGCGCCCAAAGCTTCCAAGAACAGCAACGACATGAAGCACCTTTATAAATTGGTTTACGCAGGCTTCATTATCGCCAGCGCTGCGCTGCTGGCGTCATGCGCCAGCACACCGCTGCCGCCTGACGACGGCCCCGCCGCGCTGCCGCCAACGGCTGTGCCCACGCCTGCAGGTAGAACCGCCGACACCGCTACTTTGCCGCCCAACATTAGCCAGGCCAAAAGCCGCTGGGTTGCTGTGCGTTGGGCGGAGCTGCCCGGTTTTGAAGACGACAAATTGTTTGAGGCATGGAATGCGTGGCTTAAAAGCTGCGAAAAACCCGGCCCCACTTTTGCCGCGTTATGTGCGGATGCTCGGCGCCTGAGCATTGCGCCGGCAGAGCAGCAGCGCGCCTGGATGACCGCCAGGCTGCAGCCCTACCGGGTCGAGTCAACCCAGGGCAATGCAGACGGCTTGCTAACCAGTTACTTTGAGCCGCTGCTTAAAGCTGCGCGCTTGAATGGCAACGGCTACGGCGTGCCGCTGTATGCCGCACCGGCTAATTTGGGCAGCAAAAAGCCGTGGTACTCCCGGCAAGAAATTGACACCCTGCCTGAAGCCGCCGCCGCCCTGAAAGGCCGTGAAATCGCCTACTTGGCCGACCCCATCGATGTGCTGCTGCTGCATATTCAGGGCTCGGGCCGCTTGAGTATTACCGAGCCAAACGGCAGCCAGCGCACCGTTCGCGTGGCGTTTGCAGGCACCAACGACCAGCCGTACCGCAGCGTGAATCAGTGGCTGACAGCCCAAGGCGTGACCAAAATCAACCCGTGGCCTGACGCCACCAAAGCGTGGGCCGCGCAAAACCCGCAGCGCGTGCAACAACTGCTGTGGAGCAATCCGCGCTACGTGTTTTTTAAAGAAGAACCGCTGAGCGATTTTGATGCCGCCTTTGGCCCCAAAGGCGCGCAAGGCGTGGCGCTAACGCCCGGCCGCTCGATTGCGGTTGACCCCGGCAGTATTCCGTATGGCACGCCGGTGTATTTGTCGTCACGCGGCGCGGCAGGTACGCTGCAAAAACTGGTGTTTGCGCAAGACACTGGCAGCGCAATTGTGGGGGCGGTGCGGGCCGACTACTTCGCGGGCACTGGCCTTGAAGCCGGCGAGTTTGCGGCCAAGGTGAATCAGCCGCTCAAGCTGTGGGTGCTGTGGCCCAGATAGGCCCTTTGCCTACCGGCCAAAAGGCAGATGAATACGCGTCATTCAACGAGCGGCTCATAGAGATCCAGGCAAATCAAGGCTATTTGCCCATCTGCGCTTTGAACTCGGCGCAGTAATCTTTTTCAGGCAACGCTGGCGTCGCCCACACTGCATCAAACGCATCGGCGCTGTCGCCAGCGCCCGCTGGCCCTGCGCGCAACCGCACCGCTTTGGTTTTGACCGAAGCCGGCAAGTGCTGAGGCACGCCCAGCAAGCGGTCGTTGTGGCCGCTGCCCGACAGCAACACCACTACACCACCCGGCACCGCCGCTTTGACCAGTGTGTTGGCCATGCTGATGTCTTTCGCAATCTGGATGCGGGTCATCGGCGTGATCTGGCTCTCGGGCAACAAGTTGCAGTGCCCCGTGCGAATGAGTTGCTGCTGCGCTTTGAGTGCCGGGCCGGGCAACTGGGCGTCGAGTGTGCTGTTCGCCATGCTTGAACGCATTTGTTCGCGCGGCAAATTGCCGCCCAGCACCGGCACACCGGCTCGTACAGCCGTCATTACCGCCGGACCATAAGCTGCCCAAGGCCAGGCTTTGTCGTTCCATTTCAAGGCGTTTTGGGCTTGCAGCTCAGTTGAGCTGGGGTGCAGGCCAGCCGTGGTGGCGCCTGCATCCGCCATCTCTAGCACCACTGCCGCCAGCAAAGTGCGCTGCGCCAACAGGCTGATCACCTGGCTGTGAATTTGCTGGTGCTCTTTGGCATCGTGCTGCTCCCCCAGCAAAAGCATGTCTGTGGGCAGCAAGGCATCTAGCCGGGTGGTGGTTTGCGCCAAGGCCGCACCCGTCAGGTTGTGCAGCACGGGGGCTTCTGGCTTTGCAGCGCAGGCAGTTAAAACAGCGATAACCGCCGCAACGATAATTAGTTTGAGCATCGCCGCATCCTAATCTGTATCGGCCCGCTTTGTACTTTTAACGCCTCATGGCATGCAAGGCTGATCTGCCACTCTTAATTCGTACTGCGCTTACCTTGCTGCTGGCTTTGGCGGCAGCCTGGGGCTGCGTGCTGCTGCGCACGCCGCTGCCGTGGATGATTGGTCCGTTGGTGGTCACTGGCGCGCTGTCAATGCTGGGCACGCCCACTTACAGCTACACGCCGCTGCGCAACGCCGGGCAGTGGGTGATTGGTGCGGCGCTGGGGCTGTACTTCACGCCGCAAGTGGTGGCGCTGGTGCTCAGTGTGTGGTGGGCCATTGCGCTGAACATTGTGTGGGCGCTGGCG
>JANMWH010000306.1:0-11338 GCA_031393945.1 Polaromonas sp.
ATCATGGTACCAGTGGGTAAAGGTACGTTAGGCCGCATCATGGACGTGCTCGGCGCGCCTATTGACGAGCGTGGCCCGGTCGATCAGACCCTGACTGCAGCCATTCACCGCAAAGCGCCGGCCTACGACGAGCTCAGCCCCTCACAAGAACTGTTAGAGACTGGCATCAAGGTGATTGACTTGGTGTGCCCGTTCGCCAAGGGCGGCAAGGTCGGTTTGTTCGGCGGCGCTGGCGTAGGCAAAACCGTGAACATGATGGAATTGATCAACAACATCGCTAAAGCACATTCCGGCTTGTCCGTGTTTGCAGGTGTGGGCGAGCGTACCCGTGAAGGCAATGACTTCTATCACGAGATGGCTGACTCAGGCGTCGTTAACCTCGAAAAACTCGAAGACTCCAAAGTGGCCATGGTGTACGGCCAAATGAATGAGCCACCGGGAAACCGCTTGCGCGTGGCGCTGACTGGCTTGACCATTGCTGAGTCCTTCCGCGACGAAGGCCGTGACGTATTGTTCTTCGTTGACAACATTTACCGCTACACACTGGCCGGCACTGAAGTTTCTGCATTGTTAGGCCGTATGCCTTCAGCGGTAGGTTACCAGCCAACGTTGGCTGAAGAAATGGGCCGCTTGCAAGAGCGTATTACGTCGACCAAAGTCGGCTCAATTACCTCCATTCAGGCCGTTTACGTTCCTGCGGATGACTTGACCGACCCGTCGCCTGCCACCACCTTTGCGCACCTGGACTCCACAGTGGTGCTGTCGCGTGACATTGCCTCTTTGGGCATTTACCCTGCGGTTGACCCGCTTGACTCGACCAGTCGCCAGTTGTCACCAGCGGTGGTGGGTGAAGACCACTACAACACAGCCCGTGCAGTGCAAGGCACGCTGCAGCGCTACAAAGAATTGCGTGACATTATTGCAATTTTGGGCATGGACGAATTGGCGCCTGAAGACAAGCTGGCTGTGGCCCGCGCCCGCAAAATCCAGCGCTTTTTGTCGCAGCCGTTTCACGTTGCAGAAGTTTTCACCGGCTCGCCCGGCAAGTACGTCAGCTTGGCCGAAACCATTCGCGGTTTCAAGATGATTGTTTCAGGCGAGTGCGACCATTTGCCAGAGCAGGCTTTCTACATGGTCGGCACCATTGATGAAGCGTTTGAAAAAGCGAAAAAAGTTTAACGTCATCGCGTCGAAAGCTAAGCCATGTCAACCATCCGCGTCGATGTTGTCTCCGCTGAAGAATCCATCTTCTCCGGCGACGCCAAATTTGTAGCCTTGCCTGGTGAGGCCGGTGAATTGGGTATTTTTCCGCGTCACACGCCGCTGATCACGCGCATCAAGCCGGGCGCGGTTCGAATCGTGAAAGCAGACGATACAGAAGAGTTTGTATTCGTTGCCGGCGGCTTGCTGGAGGTGCAACCTCATTCAGTTACCGTACTGAGCGACACCGCCATTCGCGGAAAAGACCTCGATGAGGCTAAAGCCGTTGCCGCCAAGGCAGCAGCTGAAGAAGCACTTAAAAACGCCAAAGGCGATATCGACATCGCCATGGCGCAGTCTGAACTTGCGGTAATGGCGGCTCAAATTGCCGCGCTTCGCAAGTACCGTCAAAAGAAGTAGCCTCGACGCGTAGTGAGAAAACTGCGTTTCTCGGTGTATCTCTTGATTTAGCGTAGGCGTTGGGTTATTTGCACAGCTCGGCCAAGCTGTTGTCGTCGCCGCAACCAGTTGAGCAAGTTGCCGGCCTTGCCACGGCCATTGTCGATGTCAATTACCGCACTTCCATTGAGCGGGATGCAGGCGAACATCATTGGGTATGCGGTCATATGTCACACACCTTAACAATCTATTTTTAGTTGTGTAACGAGATAGCACGCAGCCGTACAATGAAACGTTGATTGGGAAACAGCCGGCGCGCTGTATCCGCATAACGCAGTTCAGTATTTGGCGAGTTGTGAGGAGAGCTGCGTCCTACCAAGCTACAAACTAAGGTGAAAAGATGAGTGTGACCGTCAATATCTCTTTGCTAGGCTTTGTACCGTTTGAAAAATCGACCTTTGAGTCCTTTTTTAAG
Organism: Polaromonas sp.; assembly: GCA_031393945.1. Classification (GTDB taxonomy): domain Bacteria; phylum Pseudomonadota; class Gammaproteobacteria; order Burkholderiales; family Burkholderiaceae_C; genus Polaromonas. The sequence continues at coordinate 2,075 of JANMWH010000306.1, forward strand.
TTAGCCGGCAGGCGAGACACGGTCTACAAGGTAGTTGAAGACACCGCCCAGGCCAAGATTTTTCTGATCAATGGTGACAATGCAGCTGCCGCCAGCTGGGTAGTTTCAGGCGCAACCGCCTCGCAAAATGCACTGTTTGTCGGCAAACCCGACGCATCTGGTCGCTGGCAATCTACTGCGCCGAAGCCGATTCGCCTCACAACCGTGTTGGGCCTGCTTGATGTCATGACGACGAACACCGAGGCTGCACCAGTATTCCAGCAAGAAATGCCCGCTGTTGCTAAACCAGCACCTTACGCCAGCCGACCACCACTGACGCCACCCGCACCGATGGCCAGACAAGCGTCGGTCAAGCTGGGGATTGATTCAAGTCGCCAGGCAAGTAGCGACTTCGGACTTTCAAACTTTATGGGCATCGCCAAGCCTGTGGAGCAAAATACATCTGCCCAACAATTCGATGAAATCTTGATCGTCGACGACAGTGATGTAGCACTCAAGTTCATGAAGAACCGAATTGCCCGCTACGGCTTCAGGGCAAGACTTGCTCGAAGCGGTGAAGAAGCATTAAGTCGACTTGCCGCTGAAAGCTACAAGTTCATCTTTATGGACGTGATGATGGAAGGGCTGGACGGCTATCAGACTTGTCGCGCCATCAAGCAACGCAGATACAGTTCGGGAAAAGCACCGATCGTTGTCATGTTAACCAGCCGCGGCGGCAGCATCGACAAGATTCGAGGCGGACTGGCGGGTTGCGACGCCTACCTGACCAAACCCTTAAACGAAGCCGAGTTGCTGAAGGTGCTTAGCAAGTATGACGAGCAGGTCGAACGTGGCTTTCAAAGAACCAAAGTCGGGAGAAGCGGCATGAGTTCGACGCACTCGACTTGATTGTTGCCCGTCCATCAGTCCAATTTCGACGCCCTGCCCCTTTAAATCAGGAACTACTATGGCCAAAATTCTTATCGTTGACGACTCACCGGTCGATATTCAAAACTTGCAAAGTATCCTGACCGACGCTGGCCATGTGGTCACACTGGCCACATCTGGCGAAGACGGCGTGGCCAAGGCCAAAGCCAGCCCGCCTGACGTGATCATGATGGACGTGAACATGCCAGGCCTTGATGGCTTTTCGGCGGCGCGGCAACTCACCCAGCACGCCACCACCAAGGGCATTCCTATTGTTTTTGTGACCGGCAAAGATCAAAAAGCAGACCGTGTGTTTGCGCAAATGCTTGGGGCGAAAGGCTTTGTGACCAAGCCGTACACCGCCAGCCAAATCCTGGCGCAAATCTGAACTCGGCCTTATTGAACGTGGCTAGCTTGGTGGAACTAAACCGCACCGCTGACAACATCGTGGTTCGCAACGCCGAGTCCAACGAACCTGAGTTGCCAAGCGCAAACGCACTGCAGCTTGCTCAGGGTCTCATGTGTGGTGATTTGCGGCTCGCATTTAACTTCGGCTGGGCCCGTCAAATTGTCGAAGATTTTGAACTTGTGGTCCTGCCACGGGCACCTGGCTGGGTGCTGGGTGCCGTCAACATTAATGGCTCTATTGTTCCTGTGGTGGATCTGGCCAACTACTTTGCGCAAAGCGCCCAACCAGCGCAGTCGCAACGTGGGCAGCGGTTACTGGTAGGCGGCATACAGGCTGAGGACGCTGAGGCTGCGTTGGCGGTGGTGTTCACACACACACCTGTACAACTAGAGTACGCGCCGCAGCACCTGGGTGCGGCCGGTGACACGCTCGTGCCGCGCTTGCTTGAGGTCTGCAGCGGCACGGCAAGCGACGATCAGGGCAATCAGTATTTCGAAATAGATACCCAGCGCCTCATGGATGCGCTGTCGATCGAGCTCTCGCTCGTCTAATAAAACACATTGCAACGGAGTTGACATGAATATTCGCCAAAAGATGTTGTTAGGCGCGGCCGCCCTGACTTTGATACCCGTTGCGCTGACTTCACTTTTGTTATGGCAGGGCGCCTCCGCCTTAAGCGCGGCAACGGTAGGCAGCCAGGTGCGCACGCAGTTAGTCTCGCTGCGGGACACCAAGCGGATTCAAGTACGTGATGAGCTGGAGGACCGAATCAAGTCGCTGCAGGTATTGGCCGCGCAGCGCTCAACGATTGACGCCTACAAGCAACTTAAAAGTAGCTTTTACACCGCTGACAAAGAGTTGGCCAAAACGATTGATTCCGCCGCAGCTACCAAAAACATCACTGAATACGCGCGCCTGTTTTTTAGCAACGAGTACGCTAAGCGCAACCCCGGTGCGAGCCCACCGCTGGCCAATGCCATTGCCGCATTGGAGCCCAATGCTCTGGCACTGCAGAACGTGTTTATTGTCGACAACCCCAATCCGGTTGGCTTAAAGGAGGAGCTCGACACGCCACCCGTTGACTTTGCCTATGGTCGTGCGCACGCGCAGTTTCACCCCGGGTTTGAGCGGGCGCAAAAGCTTTCTGGTTACTACGACATTTTTTTGATTGACACAGATTCTGACACTGTCATATACACCGTGTTCAAAGAACTCGACTTTGCCACCAAATTGACTGGCAACACGATTGCGGCAAAGACCAAATTAGCCGAGGCTTACTTCAAGGTTAAAGCCGCAAAAATAGATGCCAGTTACCTCAGCGACTTTGCACCCTACTTGGCGTCGTACGACGACCAGGCCGCGTTTGCAGCGGTTCCTATTTATGACGGCAGCAAGCAAATTGGCGTGTTAGCCATGCAGTACCCGATCGACAAACTGACCGAAATGATGACCGCGAACAAAGCCTGGAAATCTGTAGGGCTGGGAGAGTCAGGCGACGTGTTTTTAGTCGGCAACGACACACTGATGCGTACCAACGCGCGGTACACGCAAGAAGATAAGGCAGGTTTTGTGACACAAATGGGCGACAAACTCGACGCCAAAACAAAAAGCCTGATCGACAAGAAAAACACATCCGTCGGCCTGGTAAAGGTTGACTCAGAAGCTACCCGCCTTGGGCTGGCAGGTAAAGAGGGCGTCGCAGACTTTTTAGACTACCGCGGCGTGCCAGTGATTGGCGCGTATGCGCCTGTCAGCGTGCAGGGTCTTAGCTGGACCATCGTTGCCAAAATTAACGAGGACGAGGCGAATCAACCGATTGCCGACTTGAACAATTCATCACTTCGCAGAGCGCTGGTGATTGCCCTGGTCGTGGCCTTGGTGGCAGGCCTCGCCGTGACGCTCTTCTTGCGGAGATTTTTGGCTCCTATCACCAAGTTATCCCACACAGTAAAGCTGGTAGCAGGTGGCGAGATAGCAGCTCGCAGTCAATTGGTAGAAAAAGACGAAATCGGTGATTTGGGCCGCGCATTTGATAACTTGCTTGATGAACGTATCGCCGCACTAACTCAAGCAACCAAAGAAAACGAAGAAATCAACAACTCCGCGATTGGCCTGCTGCAAGGCGTGTTCCAGTTGTCCAACAAAGACCTCACCGCGCGAGCCCCGGTGACCGAGGACATTATTGGCACAGTGGCTTCATCGGTGAATCAATTGGCTGACGAGATTGGCGCTACGCTGGCCGACGTAAAAACCGTTGCCGAGCAAGTGCGCACTACCTCCAACGAACTGCAGCAACAATCGAATTCGGTTGAAACGGCGGCCAAGCAAGAGCGCCGCTCGCTTGACTCCATGTCCGAAACACTGAGCCGTGCTACCCAGCAATTGAGCGACGTGGCAAACTTGTCGACCACTTCAAACACCACAGCACAAAAAACGGCCAAGGCGACTCAAGCAGCGCAAACCGCGGTAGACGGCACGGTGCGCGGCATGGACGCGCTGCGCGAATCCATTTCTGAGACTGAAAAGCGCTTCAAGCGCCTGGCTGAACGCTCACAAGAAATTTCCAGCGCAGTGGCGCTGGTCAATACCATTTCAGAACGCACGCATGTGCTGTCGCTCAACGCCTCGATGCAGGCGGCTACCGCGGGTGAGGCTGGCCGCGGCTTTGCGGTGGTGGCGCAAGAGGTGCAGCGTTTGTCTGACAGCTCGCGCCAGGCAACTTCACAAATTTCTCAGCTGGTGAGCAACATTCAAGCGGAAACCAATGAGACACTGCTGACCATGAACCGCCTGATCAGCGACGTGGTCGCGCAAACCGAACTGGCCCGACTGGCCGGCCGCGAAATGACATTGACCCAAGTGTCCACCACCGAGCTGGTGGGCTTGGTGCAACAGATTGCTGCGTTCTCAACTGAGCAAGAAGCCTTGGCTGCGGCACTTCAGCAGAACGTTTTGGACATTAACGACAGCACCACACAAACCAGCGCGGCCATTGCGCAGCAAGCGGCGGCAACTCGCACGCTGGTGGGGTATGCCGGCCAATTGAATGAAGCGGTTGCGCAGTTTACGCTGCCAGCTGCTGCTTAAGTCGCTTGATTTTTAGCTCTTCAGGAACCTCGCTGTGATGCTCGACGACCTGCTGGACATGCTGCGGGCAGAGTTTGCGCTGGACGTTCCGCGTGCACAACAAACGCTGGCTCTGTGGCAGGCAAACCCACATACGCCGCCCGAAGACTTGTCAGAAATGCTGTCCTTGCTAGACCGCTCTGCAGAAGTTGTCCAGGTCGTTGGCATGCAGGGCCTGGCTGGTTTTTTGGCACACGTTGCGCAATTTTCGCGCCGCGTTAGCAAAGCCGACACGGTTTTTTCACCGGTTGGCGCGCCGGGCTTTACCCAAGCAGCCAGCGTGGCGTGGCTGTCTGCGTGGGTCGACAAAGCCAGCCAGTACCTGGCTGCGCCCGCCAGCCCTGCAGCCGTAGACGCCATTGCCAAGTACTTGTATCGCTGCCCAGCCAAGCTGGGAACCGATGCGTTGTTGGCGTTGGCGGAGCAGCTTGCCATTGCGCCAAGCTTGCCAACTGACGAGCCAGATCTTGCGCCTCTAGAGCTTGCCTCTGACGGCGACACCGCGCTGTCGACCGACGACGTCGACAGCGACTTGCTGCAAGCATTGCTACAAGACGCGCCATTGCAGCTTGAACAGCTTGAAACCGTGCTGCAGCATTGGGCGCGCGGCCAAGTTGACGCGCCGCAAATGCTGGAGGCGCAGCGCATAGCCCACACCTTTAAAGGCAGCGGCAACATCATTGGCTTGCCCGGCATTGGCCGCATGGCGCACCGGCTGGAAGACGTGCTGGAATACGCACTGGGCACGGTGCAAAACCAGCAACGCGCCAACCCTGCGATGGCGCGCGACGCGCTGCGCGCTGTACTTAGCTTGCAGCAAATGGTCGCGTTTCTGCAAGGCGAAGACGCCGCGCCGACTGACTTGAAGCCGGTGTTGCAGCGCCTGCTCGATTGGGTCGAGCTGATTCGCACTGGCGAGGCGTCTTCTGCCGCCCTGCCGCCGCTCGCCGGCTCAATGCAGCTGCCGAACTTGGCTCAGCTGAATCAACAAGACCAAGTGGCGAGCACGACTGTCAACGCGTCCGAGACTGACCTGCCGCTGGACTTCGCGCTGGACATCACACCGCACTTTGCGCCTGCTGCCACATTCGCAGCAGCTGCAAACCCGGCAGCTTCTACCGCTGCTCCCGTTGTTCAAGAAGGCGCTACGCTGCGGGTCGGCGTCGAGCGCCTGAGCCGCATGCTGCGGCGCGCGGGCCAGTCGATTGTGCAGTCGCAGCGCTTGGCGCAGCTACTGGCCAGCAGCAACGACCGCCTGGACGCCATGGTGCGCAGCCAACAACAACTCACCGACCGATTGCGTGAGCTTGAAACGATGGTGGGCGGCCAGGCGGTAGCGCTCCGGCAGCAACAAAGAGGCGGTGACGGCGGCGACTTTGACCCGCTGGAGCTCGACCGCTACGACGCGCTGCATGTGTTGTCCCGCACCATTTCAGAGTCAGTACAAGACAGCAGCACGCTGATTCAGCAAGTTCAGTTTGACAACGCGAGTGCCAGCGCAGTACTGCGCGATGAAGGCTACGCCCTGACTGACCAGCACCGGGAGCTGCTTTCTGCGCGACTGGTGCCGGCTAAAACCATGCTGCCGCGCCTAAAGCGCAATGTGGCTCAAACTGCAAGCACCACAGGCAAGCAAGTGGCGCTAACCATCGTCGGCGATGCCGTGATGATGGACGCCGATGTGCTGACCCGCCTGACCGACCCCCTGCTGCACCTGCTGCGCAACGCGGTAGACCATGGTATTGAATCGCCCGACGAACGCGTGGCCGCAGGCAAACCCGAGCAGGGCACGGTGTCGGTGTCGTTTCGCGCTGTCGGTCAAGAAGTCGAGATTGTGGTGGCCGATGACGGCCGCGGGCTTGACCTGAAAGCCATTGCCGAAAAAGCGCAATCGTTTGGCTTGTTGGCACCCGGTGCAAAGCTGAGCGATGCAGAATTAAGCCGTTTAATTTTGCAGCCCGGCTTTAGCACGCGCAACAAAGTGACTGAAGTGTCGGGCCGCGGTGTGGGCATGGACGTGGTCAACGACCGCGTGGCTGCGCTTAAAGGGCGCCTGGACATCAGCAGCCAAGCCGCATCCGGCAGCCGCTTCACGCTGCATGTACCCGTGACCAGTGGCATTGCGCACGCACTGATCGTGCAGTGCGCGCAAGAAAGCGTGGCCCTGTCGATTGACCAGGTCATTACCGTGCTGCCTGCAGGCGCTGCCGATATTCAGCGCAACGGCGATGCCTGGCAGTTGCTGCACGAAGGAAGTGTAGTGCCCGCCTATGTGCTGGCTAACTGGTTGGGCTTTGAGGACGGCGGCGATCAGCTGTCTGCGGCTGACCTGGCCTTGAAAATGCCGGTGCTGGTCAAAGGCGCTGACCACATGATTGCCTTGCTGGTTGATGCTGTGCTTGACTCGCGTGAACTTATTTTGCAAGGCATTGGGCAGCTGGCCCGGCGCATTCGCGGTGTGGTGGCCGGTGCGCTGCGCGCTGACGGCAAGCCGCTGTTTTTAATTGACGCCGCCGAGCTTGAACGCGCCACACGCACGTCGACCCAGCTGGTGTCATCAGCGGCCATGCGGCGGCGCTTGCGGGTCGAGCGCACACGCGTGCTGGTGGTGGACGACGCGCTGTCGGTGCGCCGCGCGATGCAGCAACTGCTGGTAGATGCAGGGTATGACGTTGCCATGGCCGCAGACGGGTTTGAAGCCATTGAGCAATTGCGCTTGAAGCGCCCAGCGCTGATATTGACCGACCTTGAAATGCCAAACCTGAACGGCATTGAGCTGACTCGCCGGGTACGTGAAGTGCCGCAGTGGATGACGATTCCAGTGGTGATGATCACGTCACGCGCAGGCGACAAACACCAAAACATGGCCAACGAAGCCGGGGTAGACGTGTACCTGACCAAACCGTACTTGGATGCCGTTTTGCTCGGCCATGTGCGGGCGCTAAGTGCTGCCGACGATGCGCTGGTACTCTAACTACCCTACACCTGGCTCGTTAGGCAACTGATTCACCCGCGGCAGCTCTCCGGGCACCACCGGAAAATGATTTACCAGCACCGCTGACACTTCAGCCAGCGCCTGCGTCAGCCCCTCTTCAAACCGATTAGCCTTAAAAGCCTGGCTCATTTGCTGGGTAATGGCTTGCCACTGCGCAGGCGGTACATGCTGCGCAATGCCGCGGTCGGCCACAATTTCAATAGCATGCTCAGCCAACTGCAGATAAATCAGCACGCCGTTGTTGTGCTCGGTGTCCCACACGCGCAACTTGCTAAAAAGCATGACTGCGCGCTGGCGAATAATTTGGCCGAGCGTATGGTGGGCATCCATGCGCCGCAGGTAACTCAGCGGCAACGCCGCTTCAACATAAATGCGCACCTCGCCCGTGTGCCGCGCCTCACTGGCGGCCACGCGGCGGGTTAAACGCTCAAGCAGGTCAGGGCCAATGGCGCGTTCGGCGTCAGACGCGTCCAGCCACACGTGCCGAGCGATGGTTTTAAGTTTATTCAGCATGCTGTCTTACCAGTCACCGGACGCGCCGCCGCCGCCAAAGTTACCGCCACCGCCGCTGCTAAAGCCGCCCCCACCTCCTCCTCCACCGCCACCGCCAAAACCACCGCCGCCAAAGCCGCCACTGCTCCAGCCGCCGCCCCGGCGCGAGCCGCTCATGCCGCCCAATGAACTCAAGCTGGCAAACAGCGCCACCACCAGCCCCACCACGGCCGCGCCGCCCGCCAGTATCAAGCTGCTGGTGAACAGCCACGCCAAGCCGCCCGCCACGCCGCCTGTAGCCACCGCGCCCAGCTTGCGGCCAAAAATGCTGCTTAATACTTTTGCGCCAATCGGCACGGCAAAAAACAAAAACACCGCCAAATCCGTCCACTGCATGCCCGCAAAGCCTTGGCTCGACTGCCCTGATTGCTTCGCAGGTTCGGGCAGGTTTTCCCCGCTGATGCGCGCCATGATTTGATCAGCCGCCGCATCGAGTCCACCCGCATAGTCACCTTGCTTGAAACGCGGCGTAATGGCGTTGGCAATGATTTGCTTGGCCGCCAGGTCGGGGATGGCGCCTTCAAGCGCTTTGGTGGTGGCAATGCGTACTTTGCGGTCGTTTTTATCCACCACCAGCAGCAGCCCGTCGCCAATGTTTTGCCGGCCGATTTTCCAGAAGTCTCCGACCCGCTGCGCAAACGAGGTGATGTCTTCCGGCTGCGTGCTGGCCACCATCAACACGACGACCTGCGAGCCGCGCTCGCGTTCCAGCGCGGCGAGCCGGGCGTCGAGCGCCTGCGCTTGCGCAGCGCTCAGCGTCGCGGTCTGGTCGATCACCCGGCCGGCCAGCGCCGGCACCGGCTGCACGTCCTGCGCGCGCGCCGCGCCGGCCGCGGCCGCCAAGCCGAGCGCGACCGCAATCAGCAGCAGCGCGGCGAGCCGGTGCAGCGGGCGCATGCGGCGCCTACTTCGCCGCCGGCTTGTCGAAGTTCACCGTCGGCGGCACCGAGATCTGCGCTTCGTTCTGCACCGTGAAGCTCGGCTTCGGGCCGTAGCTGAAGATCATCGCCGTCAGGTTGGTCGGAAAGCTGCGCGCCAGCACGTTGTAGTCGGCCACCGTCTTGATGTATCGGTTGCGCGCCACGGTGATGCGGTTCTCGGTGCCTTCGAGCTGCACGCGCAGATCCTGGAACGCACGGTTGGCCTGCAATTTCGGGTACGCCTCGGCCACCGCCATCAGTCTGGAGAGCGCGCCGGTCAGCTCGCCCTGGGCCTTCTGGAAGCGCTCGAACGCGGCCGGGTCGTTGACCAGCGCCGGCGTGGCCTGGATGCTGGT
>JANMWH010000270.1:0-3024 GCA_031393945.1 Polaromonas sp.
TGCCTCGGGCTTGTCAGCACCAATTGGCTTTAAAAACGGTACCGACGGCAACATTCGCATCGCCACCGACGCGATACAAGCCGCAGCGCGTGGCCACCACTTTTTGTCAGTACACAAAAACGGCCAGGTCGCGGTGGTGCAAACCAACGGCAACCCCGACTGCCACGTGATTTTGCGCGGCGGCAAAGCGCCCAACTACGACGCAGCCAGCGTCACAGCCGCCTGCAAAGAGCTGACTGCTGCCAAACTGCCCGCCACGCTGATGGTCGACTGCAGCCACGCTAACAGCTCCAAGCAGCACGAAAAGCAGCTTGACGTGGCGCGCGACATTGCAGGGCAGATCAGCGGCGGGTCAAAACAAGTTTTTGGCCTGATGGTCGAGAGCCACCTGAACCCCGGCGCGCAAAAGTTTACGCCTGGGAAAGACGACGCCAGCAAGCTGGAATACGGCAAGAGCATCACCGATGCGTGCTTGTCGTGGGACGATTCACTTAAGGTGCTGGAGGTGCTGTCCAAAGCTGTGGTTGCGCGGCGTGCTGTGTAGTAGCAAGGCATTACGGTCAAAGACGTAACGCTATTTATTTAGGAGCTGCTCGCGCCCGTATTGATTGCTCAAAAGACCTTTTGAATGCTGAAAACAGGTCTGATTTAAGCTTGGATCTGACTATTTCGGGTCCGGTCGTCACGGCAATCCCGCCGCATGGCGCCTAGGCGGTGTCCGCTCGCTTCACATTCAGTACAGTAGTGTCCACGCTAGGGTATTGGTCGTTCAAAGCTTTCAAGCCCTCAATCGCGCGGTTTCGCCACCCAGGCCCTCGGGCCATGAGGTCGTTCCATGTATCGCCCAGCAGTTCGGCATCATTTTTAGAAAGATAGTCGATCAATGACGCCGCCTGCGCCAAGTCTTTCGTGGCCTTCACCCGCATGTTTTGCGGCCTTTCGCCATGCACCAGCAGCTTGTGCAAGGCGTACCTTTCTGGCGGTGGCGCGTTCACAGTTGTGGCTCCGCGCTGGGCTAGCAATGTGACTTGAATCGGTGCTTCCATTGAAAACTCCATGAACTTCAAGGGCTGCATTGTGGCGTTTAGCGCTTTGATCAGTACGGGCGTGTCGCCGCCCCGGTGCAGGCAAGTCACGAAGTCGATTTGCAAATCCTGCTCGTCCGATTTCACGTAAGTCGTCAAACTTTTAACGGGCGCAAACCCCATTTTTAGAGCTTCGATCTCGCTGCCCATGTCCATGGTGACGTCTGATGGAATGGCAATCGACACATTTCGCCCAGCGTGCGCAAAGTCTAGATCCAGTGTTTGCGCCGCAGACTCCCACCGAATGCCAAGGTAATTCTGGTAGGCCATGTAAACGTGGGTGCCCACCAGTATTCCGCCGGCCTGAAAGAAGCCTGCATCCCCCAACCGCTCAAGGATTTTTGCGTGCGCCGGAACAATCGACAGGCAACCAGCCGCGATCGCTTGGCGAGTGAGTTGGCGCAGGTGCGCAGTTTTCCCGTCCCCCCGGCGATGCAAAGCAATTAATTCGGTGAGTTCGCTGGACGCGAGCCCCAAGAACATCTGCATTTGCTTGCCCGTCAGGTCGGCGGTTTGGTAGTACCAGTAGTCCCGCCCCTTCACTTTTTTCTTAGAAAAGCTGCCGGGTAGTTCTGCGACTGTTCGCAAGTCTTCTAACCGGCTGGCGCTAGTAAGCGACGCGTAGGCGGTTTGGGCTGCTGTGGACAGGGGCGTGTAAAACATAAGCGGTTATACGTAGCATTCTAAATATCAGTATAACTTGAAGCCAAATCATTTTTTGCATTTGAGAATGCGGCTGTGCTCGGCTTGAAGCGTGACCAATCCAGAGGCTACGAACGGCAGAATCCAATTTGGCAATTCCGCTAGATCTTTCGGAGAGACTGATGCTAATTGTTATTAACTAAAAAGTATGTTGCTTTCCGAGAACTGACCCCGGGATTCCTGGAATTCCCTTCGTGTTTGTGGCCGGACTGGGTTCCAACTCCTGCGGAAAATGGTTGGAGGCTAAGATGATGCAGAAATGCTTGGTTCGCTTACCGAAATTGGGTATTGGGTTTCCTCACGGGCGTCAACTGGCACACGACCGGGCGCCAGGCGACTCTCCTAGATCAAGAAGCCTCCGTGGCATTTGTAGACCGGTACTGCGAAAACAACCCGCTTCAAAGCATCTCCTTGACTGCTGTTGCGCTCGTTCAGGAAGCTGGCGGACCAAGGGCGTTTCATCAATGGAAGAGGTGAGACTTAACATGTCAATCGACACGGACCCATACTTACAGGCGGCGGCTTCGCCGCAATGGGTAGTGGGTTCGGTCATTTTTACGATAGGCCCCTGAATGCCAAGCTCCTTCCGCCGCCCGTTCACATTGCGCCCGCACGATGCGCTCGGTGTGTGGGAGTCCAATAATCGTCGCTACCGTGCCTACGCGAAGGAACTGCTCGTCGACCTCGAGGAGGTGTGCACCAAGGTGTTAACTGAGTGGCCCCCAGAAGATGGCGCGTCAATCAAGGATCCGCTCGCCCATCCAGAAATGTTGAAGCTCGCTCGTCTTCGTGACCGCACGTCCGACAGCATCCGAATCTATGCAGCAATGGCAGTGGAAGGGTTTCTCAATTTCTACGGTGTGCTGCGCCTAGGCCAAATCGTCTTCGACGAGCACTTCGAGCGGAAAGGCCTCGTTCCTAAGCTGCAGTCGTTGCTGCTTTTCTGCGATGGCCTGCAACTCGAGCGAAACGACGAACTCATTCGGTTGCTAGATTCACTTGCCCAGGGTCGAAATGCACTGGTTCATCCTAAAGCGAAAGAAGTCGTGGGCGAGCCCTTGAAACACAAGGCTACCAGTACGAAGGTGCCCGAAGTCGCCAGAGAAGCGGTCGCGCGGATGGAGTCGTTCTTCGAGAAGTTTGCAGAACTGGTGCCACTGGCAAGTCAGTATGTACGCGCAGGCGCCTAACCCCTCCATCGAGCGGCGGGCCAAAGGGCGCGAAGCGGCCTTTGGCC
>JANMWH010000280.1:0-4186 GCA_031393945.1 Polaromonas sp.
TACGGCACATCGAGCTTGGCGAGTACTTCTTCAGCCGCTTTGGCGTCGTTGTATGCCGGGCCGCCAACAAGCGAAAATCCAGTTAATGACACCACGGCATCAACTACTACCCGCCCGTCTTTAAAAAAGAACGCATCAATAGCAGGCCGTGAGTCCAGGCCTGCGGCAAACGCTGGCAGCACCCGCAAACCACGGGACTCAAGCGCGGCAATAACCCCGTCGTAATGACCGGCGTTTTGCGACAGCAAGTAAGAGCGCAGCACCAACACACCCACGGTGCCATTGAACTCACCATGAGGCGACGACGGCAGATTTAAAGGGTCTTCCGAGAACCGACCTGCCATACGTGGGTGGTAGACACCGACTTCTGGGTACTCCACCGGCGCTGGAACTTTGGTCAAACCGCGCAAGCCCTTGCGGGCACCATCTGCACCGCGATCGACCACGTGACGAATTAAATTAACGACGTTCTCATCAGAGCCGCCTAACCAGTATTGAAGCGACAAGAAATAAGCGCGCACGTCTTGGGCTGTGCCGGGCACGAACCGCAGCATTTGCGGAATGCGGCGCAGCATTTTCATTTGCGCGGCGCCACCGGTAGACGCTTTGTCTTTGCTTCCGCGCAGTTTTTTCAACAGCGCCATGGGTCCGCTGGCGGGCTTGTCCATGTCGAACTTGCCGAGCTTGGTGAGTTTCACCACCTCCGTGGCAGACATCATGCAGATCATGGCGTCGCAATGATCGCGGCGGGCTCGCAAGTCGTCCAGAATGGGTAAGAAATGATCTTCAAGAAACAACATGCCAGCCACCACGATGTCTGCTTGAGCAATGTCTTGCTTGCAGCGCGCAATCGCTGCGTCGTTGCCCGCGTATTCTGATGCGGCATGCATCGACAGCTGCAACCCCGGTATCTCGCGCAGCAGCGCCGCATTCGCGCGTTGCGCTGCGCTGGCCAAGTGGGTGTCCATCGTGACCACCACCACCCGAATCGGTGTTGAAGGGCCAGCGGGTTTTGCTTCAGCGGCTGAAATGAGCTTTTGCATCGTAAAGTGTCTCAATAGTGACGACCGGTACGCTGTGCATTTGGGCATAACGTTCGGTGTTTCGGCGGGCCTTGCCGCGTACGAAAAACGGAATTTTGCGAAGCTCTTTTTCGGCTTCTGGTGCCCACTGCGTGGGGAGTGCAATCGATTCGGCGGGTACGGGAGGCAGATCAACGGTTGCCGCCGCGGTGCTGGCAATGGCGGGCTCTGAAGCTTCGCCGCTTGGCGCGTTGGCGCTAACTACAGCCCGGCTGGCGTGCCCACCCAAGTGGGAAGGCGCTGCGTCTTCATGAAACTCCGCATCGCCGCGGAACATGCCGATCAAATGCTCTTCCAGGCCCATCATCAGCGGGTGAACCCAGGTGTCAAACATCACATTAGCGCCCTCAAAGCCCATTTGTGGGGAATACCTTGCCGGGAAATCCTGCACATGCACTGGCGCGGAAATTACCGCGCACGGAATGCCCAAGCGCTTGGCGATGTGGCGCTCCATTTGCGAGCCCAAGACCAGCTCTGGCTGCAGCTCAGCAACGCGGGCTTCTACTTCGAGGTAATCGTCTGTGATCAGTGCTTCAACGTCGTAAAGTTTGGCGGCATCGCGGACGTCTCTGGCGTGTTCTCGGCTGTAAGTGCCCAAGCCCACTACCGTAAAGCCGAGTTCGCGGCTGGCGATGCGTGCGGCGGCAATGGCGTGGGTGGCGTCACCAAAAACAAAAACACGCTTGTTGGTCAGGTAGGTCGAGTCAACTGATTTTGCGTACCACGGTGCGCGTGCATCGGCGCTGGCCAGTACCTTGGAAGGATCAACCCCAGCCAAGCCAGCTACTTCTTGAATAAACTCCCGTGTAGCGCCCGAACCGATGGGGATGACCTTGGTCGAGGGCTGGCCGAACGTGCGCGTCAGCCACTGAGCGGCGATCGATGCTATTTCGGGGTAAAGCACGACGTTAAAGTCTGCTTGCCCCAAGCGCGCCATGTCGTCGGGTGTGGCGGTTAAGGGTGCGACTACATTGATGTCAATGCCGAGCTCGGTAAGCAAGCCAGAGATTTCTCGCAAGTCGTCCCGGTGGCGAAAGCCGAGTGCAGTGGGGCCCAGAATGTTGCAACTTGGGCGCTGACCGGCAGCGCGCTCGGTTTTGGTTGTCGGCTTGGCCAACGCCCGCACCAGCTGGTAAAAAGTCTCTGAAGCGCCCCAGTTTTCTTTGCGTTGATAAGAAGGTAGCTCCAGTGCCACGACAGGTATTGGCAAATCAAGTGCTTTGGCCAAACCGCCCGGGTCGTCTTGAATCAGCTCTGCCGTGCACGACGCGCCGACCAGCATGGCCTTGGGCTTAAAGCGGTCATAAGCGTCTTTTGCAGCGGTTTTAAACAGCTCGGCGGTGTCGCCGCCCAAGTCGCGTGCCTGAAACGTGGTGTAGGTAACGGGCGGGCGTTTAGGCAGCCGCTCGATCATCGTAAAAAGCAGGTCAGCGTACGTGTCGCCCTGCGGTGCGTGCAAAACGTAATGCACGTCTTCCATGGCGGTAGCAACCCGCATGGCGCCCACATGAGGTGGGCCTTCGTATGTCCAAAGTGTGAGTTGCATCGTTCGTGCTTTATGCAGCCAGCCGCATGCGGCGAACCAGAGGGCGGCTAAACAGCTCAGCCAGATCGGCAGCTTGTTCGTAGCCTTGAATCGGCGTAAACACGAGCTCGATGGCCCATTTGGTGGTCATGCCTTCAGACTCAAGCGGGTTGGCCAGCCCGAGGCCGCACACCACAATATCGGGCCGTGCGGCGCGGCAACGGTCAAGCTGGTTTTCAACGTGCTGGCCTTCAGATAAAAAAGTGCCCTCTGGCAGCATGGCCAGCTCTTCTGACAAGTGCTGGCGATGCAGGTAGGGTGTACCTACTTCGACCAGTTCCATGCCGAGCTCGCGCGATAAAAAGCGCGCCAGCGGAATCTCAAGCTGGGAGTCAGGGAAAAAGAAAATTCGTTTGCCGGACAGCTGCGCGCGTTGTCGCGCCAACGCTGATTCGGCGCGCTGACGAGCTGCAGCGGTGACCTGCTCAAAGTGCGACTCTTCAATATTAAATGCGCTGGCAGCTGCTTTCAGCCAAAGCGTGGTGCCCTCAGCGCCCAAGGGAAAAGGCGCTGCAAGCCGCTGCGCGCCACGGGCTTCAAGTACCCGCGCGGTGTCCGCCAGAAAAGGCTGAGCCAACAAGAATCGGGTGTTCGGCCCAATGGCAGGCAAGTCACCTGCTGTACGCGGCGGGAAAAACTTGGGCGCAGCAATACCCAATTGCTTGAAGAGCCGAGTGAATTGGTCTTCCACCACGTCCGCCAAAGTGCCCACTATCAGCAGCTCGGCAGGCGCATCGTCGCGCGAAACGGGAAGTGCAGGCACCATGGAGGCCAAGCAGGCATCTTCGCCCTGCGTAAATGTGGTTTCAATGCCGCTGCCAGAGTAGTTCAGCACCCGTACTTTGGGTGCAAATGTCGCTCCAAGGCGGGACGCTGCTCTAGACAAATCAAGCTTGATGACTTCTGATGGGCACGAACCCACCAAAAAAAGCAGTTTGATTTCTGGCCGACGCTCGAGCAAGCGAGTAACCACGCGGTCAAGCTCCGTGTTGGCGTCTGCCAGGCCGGCCAAATCGCGCTCGTCGATGATGGCCGTTGCAAACCGTGGCTCGGCAAAAATCATGACGCCTGCAGCCGACTGAATCAGGTGCGCGCAAGTGCGCGAGCCCACCACTAAAAAGAAGGCGTCTTGAATTTTGCGGTGCAGCCAGATAATGCCCGTCAAACCGCAAAACACTTCACGCTGACCGCGCTCTTTAAGCACGGGTGCGTCTGCACAGCCCGACGACGCGGCGTTGCGAATAGGAATAACAGCGCTCATGCGGCGACTCCGGCGCTTGAATTGCCAGCCACTTGTCTGGCTTGGTCGAGGCGGGCACATCGCAGCTTCCAGATGAATTGACCTGCATTAACGACGTAAGTAGCGTATGCGAACAACGCCAGGTACATCAGCTGGTCACTGGTCAGCGCGCCAGTGGCCAGCGCCGCGAGGTAAGCGGTGTGCAGCGCCAACACCAGCATGCTGAAGACGTCTTCCCAGTAAAAAGCCGGTGCAAACAGGTAACAGTCAAAAACCACT
>JANMWH010000286.1:0-2833 GCA_031393945.1 Polaromonas sp.
CTTTGAGTTTGGGCAACATCAAGGGGTCAGAAACCAGGCGGAGTTCTTGCGCGGCTTCTAAATCTCCGGCCAAAAGCACAGTTTGCGTGCCGTTTGAAATGCGCAGCACGCAGCTCATGGCGTTTGATTTATTGGATCCGTCAAAGTCGGCGGCTTGCGGGTGCAGCACTTCAAATTCAACGCCGTCCCAAGCCCAAGATTGCCCGGCTATGCAGCGCTCAGACTTGCGCACGGCCTGCAGCTCGTGGCTGTCTTCAATCGAGCTCACCAGCCTGGCTTGCGGTTGCATGGCCAGCACGGCGGGCGCACCGCCGATGTGGTCACTGTCGCGGTGGCTGAGCATCAACATATCTACCCTGGTGCCCAGTGCCCGCAGCAGCGGCACCAGCACGCGGTTGCCAGCGTCGCTTTCGCGTGAAAATTTAGGCCCGGTGTCGTACACCAGCGTGTGGCTGTGGGTGCGCACAATCAGCGCGTTGCCCTGCCCAATATCGGCGGCTAACACCTCAAAGTGCCCCAGCGGCGGCAGTACCGGTTGCCACAACATGACCGGCAACAGCAACGGCACGCCCAGCAGCCGGGTGGGCCACGGCAAGCGCATGGCCACCAGCGCACCGCCTGCCACCCCGGCAACTGCGCACCACAGCGGCGCAGCGGCCACACTGACCGTTGCCAGCGGCCAGCTTGCCATGGTTTGCAACACCGCTGTCAGCACGCCGAGGGCCATGGCCGCTGCGTCCCACACGGGCGCCCACAGCGCGCCGAGCAACGCCAGCGGCGTGACCACCAGCGTGACCCACGGAATCGCCACGGCGTTGGCCAGCAAGCCCACCAGCGACACCTGATTGAACAGCAGCAAAGTCAAAGGCGTTAGCGCGAGGGTGATCACCCACTGCTGGCGCGCCACATCGCCCAAGCCGCTGACGGCTTTGCTCAAACCAGCGGCAATTAAGGTTAATTTAGGGCCAAAACCAGTATCTTTTAGGCCCATAGCCGAATAAATACGGGCGCGAGCAGCTCCTAAAATAATAGCGATTGTGGAGTCGCCGTGGTCGGCGGTGCGCTGCGAACCCGGCGCGGGCGAAGCCGCAAACAAAATCCCCACTGCTACAAAAGACAACCAAAAACCAGCTTGGGTCAAAGCCCAAGGGTCAATCGCCACCACCACCGCCATGGCCAGCAGCCACACCATTTGCCACGGCCACTGCCGACCGCTTAAGCGCAGCAGCACCACCGTGCCGAGCATCCACACCGTGCGCTGCGCAGGCAAGCCCCAGCCTGAAAACAGCGAGTACATCACCGCCAACAGCAGGCCGCCCAGTGCCCCGGCGCTGACTGCAGGCAGTGCGTGGCACAGCGCGGGCGTAAATTTTGCCGACCGCCGCCACAGCCATGCAATTAACAGCGCGGCGGCCCAGGCAAACATGGTGATGTGCAGACCTGAAATGCTCATCAAATGTGCGACCCCAGTGGCCCTGAATACATCCCAATCAGCGCGTTCAATCGCGTTTTGGTCACCCACCACCAGCGCCGCCAGCACGCCTGCGGTTTGGCGGTTTTCAATGCGATTAAAAATCGCCTCGCGCACGGCCTGGCGAGCACGCTCAACCGGGTGCGCCCAGGTGGCCTGCAGTTTTTTAGGTGGCGCTTCCTGGCTGCTGGTGCGCACGTAGCCGGCGGCTTGAATGCCCTGCTCCCACAGCCACAGTTCGTAGTCAAAACCGTGCGGGTTGCTGTTGCCGTGCGGCGCTTTCAGGCGCACTGTCATTTGCCAGTTTTCGCCCGCGCGCAGGGGTTGCGGCTGGCGCTGCAGCTCGAGTGAAAACTCCGGTGCTTGGGGCTCGGTTTCTTCACGCTGAATGATGTCCAGCCGGGCAGTTTTGGCCGGGCGCACGCCAAAGCCAAAGTACCAACCCAGTTGCAGGCGCGGCGGCAGTGCGACGGGCTGCCCGTTTAGCGTCGCGCTGGCTACGTCTAGCCGAAACCGTACACCGTCTTCACCAAATTGCGGCATGGCGGCAACTTGCCCGGTGACCACAATGTCTTGGCCTTCCAGCGCGGGGTTTAGCGCCGCGCTGGCAAATGCGCTGGCCCGCCAGCCAGTCAGGCTGAAACCCAAGGCGCACGACAGCGCTACAGCTAGCACCACGCTCGCCAATGGCCTTAGTCGTTGCTGCCACAAAAATAGCGCCAGTAAAAAGACCAGCGCTGCAGCGCTTGCCCCCGCGTAAAACTGCGCGTCGAAAAGCGCGGCCTGCTGCAACTGCAGCGCCGTGCCCACCACGGACCCTAGCAGCGCAGGGCCGAGCAGCGCCGCCAGCGAGCGGGGCGCGGCGCTCGGCAGCGCGATTGACGAAGACTTAAAGGGCACGGGCAGCAATCAGCAGAAAAGAGGTATTGTTAGTGGTCAATGTGCGGTGAGCTTTAGTGCACATCAATCGTGAGGGCCGGCTGAATTGCTTGGGCAAGGTGCCAACATTTAACGGTTAACCCCGCAAATTAGCCGACAAGCGATGATTTGGCACCCATGTTGCTTGACAATACATCTCTGCCTATCGGGGCTGCCAGCCAGCCCATTTTTTGAATAAAGCGAGTTCACTTTGTCCATTCACGTCGCCCTCAGCCACATCACGCATTACACGTACGACCGCACGGTTACGCTGGGCCCGCAGATTGTGCGCCTGCGCCCGGCACCGCACAGCCGCACGCAAATCTTGTCGTACTCATTAAAAGTTGAGCCGCTTGACCACTTTTTAAACTGGCAGCAAGATCCATTTGCCAACTACCAGGCGCGCCTGGTCTTTCCTACACCCACCAAAGAATTCAAAGTCAC
>JANMWH010000288.1:0-8515 GCA_031393945.1 Polaromonas sp.
AGCGGGCCAACGTCTTTGTAGGCGACCACGCGTTTTTCTTCTTCATAACGCGAGCCGCTACCGCCATAGCCCACAGCTAAATCCTGCAACTGGCACTCACCGCCCTGGTCGCAAATCGGGCAGTCCAGCGGGTGATTGATGAGCAAAAACTCCATCACGCCTTTTTGCGCTTTGATGGCTTTGTCGTTCTTCGTGTGAACAATCATGCCCTGCGTTACTGGCGTGGCGCAAGCAGGCATGGGCTTGGGAGCCTTTTCAACATCGACCAGACACATGCGGCAATTGGCCGCAATACTCAGCTTCTTGTGATAACAAAAATGCGGGATGTAGGTACCGGCTTTTTCAGCCGCGTGCATGATCGTGCTGCCTTCGAGCACATCAACTTTTTGGCCGTCTAATTGGATTTCAATCATGTTGTTAAGCGCTCCGCGCTTTGAACGGTAGCCACTGGAATCATGGCTTCAAACTCATGACGGAAATGCTTGATCATGGCGCGTACTGGCATGGCAGCCGCGTCACCCAGCGCGCAAATGGTGCGGCCCTGGATGTTGTCAGCCACTGAATTGAGCAAGTCCAAGTCAGTCGACTTGCCTTTGCCGGTGTGAATCCGGTCCACCATGCGCCAGAGCCAGCCAGTGCCTTCGCGGCACGGCGTGCATTGGCCACAAGATTCGTGCATGTAAAAGTACGACAAGCGCTTGAGGGACTCGACCATACAGCGGGTGTCATCCATCACGATGACCGCGCCTGAACCGAGCATGGAGCCTGCTTTGGCAATCGAGTCATAGTCCATGGTGCATTCCATCATGATGGCGGCAGGCAGCACGGGAGCTGATGAGCCGCCAGGGATGACGGCTTTGAGTGTTCGGCCTTGGGCAGCGCCTCTTACGCCGCCCGCTATTTCCAGCAACTTGGCAAATGGCGTACCCAATGGCACCTCATAGTTGCCCGGCCATTCGACATCGCCCGACACCGAATAAATCTTGGTGCCGCCGTTGTTCGGCTTGCCGCATTCCAGATAAGCCTGACCACCGTTGCGAATGAGCCAGGGCACAGCTGCAAAAGTTTCGGTGTTGTTGATCGTCGTTGGCTTGCCATACAAACCAAAGCTGGCCGGAAATGGCGGCTTGAAGCGCGGCTGGCCTTTTTTGCCTTCGAGTGATTCGAGCAAGGCGGTTTCTTCACCGCAAATATAGGCACCAAAACCATGCGACGCATGCAGCTGAAAACTGAAGTTGCTGCCGAGAATTTGGTCGCCTAAGAATCCTGCGGCGCGGGCTTCTTCCAATGCTTCTTCAAAGCGCCGGTAGGTCGCAAAAATTTCGCCGTGAATGTAGTTGTAGCCGACCGTGATGCCCATGGCATATGCAGCAATCGCCATACCTTCAATCACGCTGTGCGGGTTGAATTGCATGATGTCGCGGTCTTTGCAAGTGCCCGGCTCGCCTTCGTCCGAATTGCAAACCAAATATTTTTGACCCGGGAACTGTCGCGGCATGAAGCTCCACTTCAATCCCGTCGGGAAACCCGCGCCGCCACGGCCACGCAAGCCGCCGAGCTTGACTTCTGCAATCACTTGATCAGGCGTCATGCCCACGACTGGCAAGTCGTTTGGTGATTTCTCGTCACCTTGGGCGAGTATTTTGCGCAATGCCGCGTAGCCGCCACGTGCCTCGTAGTCTTTCAAGCGCCAGTTGCTGCCATTCAAGTCCGCCATGATTTGCGGGTTGATGTGGCGGCCATGAAAGCTGCTTTGCACGCCGGTTGCTGCGAATTGCGACAACACGTTTTTGGCTTGAATACTGATTCCTGAGTTCACAGAAATTGTCATGATGTTTTTGCCTCAGCAGATTGAAGACCAGCAATCAGCTGATCTAGTTTTTCATTGCTCATGAAGCTGCACATCGTCAAGTCGTTGACCAGCATCACAGGCGAATCAGCGCAAGCACCCAGGCACTCAGACTGCTGCAGAGTGAACAGGCCATCAGCGGTTGTCTCACCCATTGATATACCCAGCTTGTGCTCCAGGTGCTTGAGCGCCTTGGCACCATCACGCAGCTGACATGGCAAATTGGTGCACACATTCAGCTTGTACTTGCCCACCGGATGCTGGTTGTACATGTTGTAGAAAGTAGTGACTTCATGTACAGCGATAGGCGCCATACCCAAATACTCGGCCACCAGCTTTTCGCTGTCAGCGCTGACATAGCCGAATTCTTCTTGAACAATCGTCAGGCAGGCCATTACTGCTGACTGCTTTTGGTCGGCGGGGTATTTGGCGACTTCGCGCGCGAATTTTGATTTGGCTTGTTCAGAAACCATAGAACCAGAAACATCAGTCATTAGATTCTCCGAGGCACTGCTTGTACATGCCGGAACAAGTACTGTATTTTTCAAGATCACCGCAGAACCGGCTTTGCCGGGCTGCTAGTGATGCCCCCTGGCAGGGGGAGGCGCCGACGGCGCTTCGGGGGTTAGTCATATCTAGCGATCAATCTCACCAAACACGATGTCCATCGTGCCAATCACTGCGACTGCATCGGCAATCATGTGGCCGCGCGACATTTCGTCCATGGCAGCCAAGTGTGAAAAGCCGGGTGGGCGAATTTTCAAACGGTACGGCTTGTTGGCACCATCACTGACGATGTAAATGCCAAACTCACCTTTGGGGTGCTCCACCGCTGCATAGGCTTCGCCTTCGGGCACATGGAAGCCTTCGGTGAAGAGTTTAAAATGGTGAATCAATTCTTCCATGTTGGACTTCATTGATTCACGGTCCGGCGGAGCGACCTTGTGGTTGCTGGTGATCACCGGGCCAGGATTCACCCGCAGCCACGCTATGCACTGTTGAATGATGCGGTTCGACTGGCGCATTTCTTCAATGCGCACCAGATAGCGGTCGTAGCAGTCACCGGTTTTGCCAACAGGGATGTCGAAGTCCATCTTGTCGTACACGTCGTACGGCTGCTGCTTGCGCAAGTCCCACGCGAAGCCGGAGCCCCGGAGCATCGGGCCAGTAAAGCCGAGTGCCAAGGCGCGCTCTGGCGATACGACGCCAACACCCACTGTGCGCTGCTTCCAGATTCGGTTGTCGGTGAGCAGTGTTTCGTACTCATCAACATAACCAGGGAATTTGTTGCAGAAGTCTTCAATGAAATCAAGCAATGAGCCTTGGCGGTTTTCATTCAGCGCTTCAATCGCCTTGGCGTTTTTAACTTTGCTGACTTTGTACTGCGGCATGCGGTCTGGCAGGTCACGGTACACGCCGCCCGGGCGGAAGTACGCGGCATGCATGCGCGCGCCAGACACGGCCTCGTACATGTCAAACAGTGACTCACGCTCCCTGAAGCAGTAAATCAAAATATTCATCGCACCGCAGTCAAAGCCATGCGCGCCCAGCCACAGCAGATGGTTCAGCAGGCGCGTAATTTCGGCGTACATGACGCGGATGTATTGCGCGCGCTCCGGCACATCAACACCGATTAATTTTTCAATCGCCAGGCAGTAGGCTTGCTCGTTCGACATCATCGACACATAGTCGAGCCTGTCCATGTAGGGCAACGATTGGATGTAAGTTTTGCTCTCGGCCAGCTTTTCAGTGGCGCGGTGCAGCAGGCCGATGTGCGGGTCGGCGCGTTGAATGACCTCGCCGTCAAGCTCCAGCACCAAGCGCAACACACCGTGTGCTGCGGGGTGTTGTGGGCCGAAATTCAGCGTGTAGTTTTTAATCTCAGCCATTAGATTGACTCCCCCCCGAAGCGGCCTTTGGCCGCCTCCCCCTCAAGGGGGCAACACCTATGGCCTGGCAAAGCCGGTTCCACGGCGTTTGCTTGGTAAGTCACGTACGCTGCAAGTACCATCATGATCTGGCTCCACCGTAGTTCTCTTCGCGAATCACGCGAGGCGTGATCTCACGCATCTCGATGGTGACCGGCTGGTAAATCACTCGCTTTTGCTCAGAGTCATAACGCATTTCAACATTGCCGGTAGTCGGGAAGTCTTTGCGGAACGGGTGGCCGATGAAACCGTAATCGGTCAATATTCGGCGCAGGTCGTTGTGGCCTTCAAAAATGATGCCAAACAAATCAAACGCTTCACGTTCAAACCAGTTGGCTGCGTTCCAAACGTCGTTGACTGAATCGACTACCGGGAAGTCGTCGTCCGTGCAAAACACTTTGAGCCGCAGGCGCTGATTCAGGCTGACCGATAACAAATGCGATGAGACGCAATAACGCAAGCCGTCATATTGACCGTCTTTGTACTCTGAATAATCAATGCCGCACAGGTCAATCAGTTGCTCAAATTTGCAGTCTACTGAATCGCGCAGCAGCGTTGCCGCTGCCAGGTAATCAGTGGCTACCACGGTGGCGGTGACTTCGCCAAAAGCAATTTTGATACTTTTAAGTTTTTCGCCCAGCAGGCTGGATACGGCAGCACCGATTTGCTCGGCCGTCGCGGGTGCCTTTGATGTCATGACAAGCATCAAGCCCTCGCAATCGTGTTGGTGCGACGAATTTTTTGCTGCAGTTGAATGATGCCGTACATCAGCGCTTCGGCCGTCGGCGGGCAACCAGGTACGTACACGTCAACCGGCACGATGCGGTCACAGCCGCGCACGACTGAATAACTGTAGTGGTAATAGCCGCCGCCATTGGCGCATGATCCCATCGACAGCACCCAGCGTGGCTCTGACATTTGGTCATACACCTTGCGCAGGGCCGGGCCCATTTTGTTGCACAGCGTGCCGGCAACAATCATCAAATCAGATTGACGCGGGCTGGGGCGAAACAGCATGCCGAAACGGTCCAGGTCGTAACGCGCAGCACCGGCGTGCATCATCTCAACAGCGCAACACGCTAGGCCAAAAGTCATTGGCCACAGCGAGCCTGTTTTGGCCCAGTTGACCACCGAGTCGTAGCTCGTGGTCATGAAACCTTCGTTGAAAACACCTTCAAGTGACATACAAAACCTTTTGTCGCGCAGCGTGAGAAGCCTTGATTTTCATTCCCAATCGAGCGCGCCTTTTTTCCACTCGTAGATAAACCCCACAACCAGGATGCCAAGAAAGACCATGACCGACCAAAAGCCGACCGCGCCAATGTCTTTGAGCGCAACTGCCCAAGGGAAAAGAAAGGCGATTTCGAGGTCAAAAAGAATGAACAAAATAGCCACAAGGTAGTAGCGCACGTCAAACTTCATTCGGGCGTCTTCGAAGGCCTCGAATCCACACTCATAGGGGGAGTTTTTTTCGGCGTCGGGACGAACCGGCCCGAGCAACCGACCGAGCACTTGGGGCACCACGCCCACGAGGACACCGATCAAAATGAACAAGAGCACGGGGAGGTATTGATCGAGGTTCATGGTCAATTCGACGCAATAAAGCCGGTTTTCAAGATTAGGAGCCATTCAACTCGCAAAAGGCGAGCTGAATGGCTTTGATCTGGTGCGGACGGCGAGACTCGAACTCGCACACCTTTCGGCACTACCCCCTCAAGATAGCGTGTCTACCAATTTCACCACGTCCGCGGTTCTTAACAGCCTGAATCACAAGAGGAAACCATGAGGTTTTTAGCTCTTCAGACAAGCTTAGAGTTTACCCTGAAATCACCTTGTCGCCGCTGGAGAAACGGCGCAAGGCAGCCTTATTTTGTGGGGATTTGCCCAACGCCTGAGGCCGCCACTGCCGGTGCCGCTGGCGCAGCCGGGACGGTTGATGTCGCAGGAGCCGATGTGCCCGGGATTTGCGCAGCTGCACCTACCGGGGCAGACGCTGTACCCACCGGCACGGGCGCTACCACTGCAGCGCCGTCAAGCACGCTGCCGCCACCGCTACGAGGCTGGGCGTTGCCAAAATAAGCCAACAACAAGGTACTGGCAAAAAATACCGCCGCCAGCACGCCGGTAGTGCGTGATAAAAAGTTGGCGCTGCCACTGGCGCCAAACAGGCTACCCGAGCCGCCGCTGCCAAATGCCGCACCCATGTCCGCGCCTTTACCGTGCTGTACCAGCACCAAACCAATCATGACGATGGCTGTCAGCATTTGCACGGCAAGGACGATGGTTAAGATTACATTCATGTTAAATTACTCCTGATTTAATAGCTGCTCGCGCCCGTATTTATTGAGCTGCAGCAATAATTGATAAGAAATCTGCGGCTTTGAGTGATGCACCACCAATCAAACCGCCGTCAATGTCGCTCTGCGACAAAAGGCTGGCTGCATTGGCGGCATTCATACTGCCGCCGTATAAAATTTTGACTCTTGCTGACTGGTCAGTCGCCGCTTTTAGCTGGCCACGCAGCACCGCGTGAACCGCCTGCGCTTGTTCGGGTGATGCGGTTTTGCCTGTGCCAATAGCCCAAACTGGCTCGTAAGCCACCACGATTTCGCTAATGCAATGGCTGTTGGTATGAATCACTGCAGCCAATTGACGTTTGACGACTTCTTCAGTACGCCCTGCTTCGCGTTCAGCCAGTGTTTCGCCCACACAAACGATGGGGGTGATGCCAGCGGCCAAAGCGGCTTTGGCTTTGTCAGCGACCAGCGCATCGGTTTCACCGTGGTATTGGCGGCGTTCTGAATGACCGACGATGGCGTAACGTGCGCCAAAATCCTTCAACATTGCTGCGCTAACTTCGCCTGTGAAAGCACCTGAAACTTGGGCTGATACGTCCTGCGAACCCAAATCAATTGAAACGGTTTTCAGCGACTGAACTTGTGCAAAATACGCCGCAGGCACACAAATGGCAATATCGCAAGCTGGCTTGGCGCTCAAGCCCTGAGCCAAAGCCGCCAGCAAGGTTTCGTTGGCAGACAGGCTGCCATTCATCTTCCAGTTACCGGCAATCAGCTTTTTCACGCTGCATCCCAAGTCAAAACAATCTTGCCAATGTGCTGATTTGACTCCATCAGCGTATGCGCTTTGGCGGCGTCACCGGCTGCGAAAGTGCTGTGAATCACAGGTTTGATCGCGCCTTTTTCAAGGAAAGGCCAAACTTTTTCTTTGAGCGCTTTGGTTATCGCCGTTTTAAATTCAAGCGAGCGTGGGCGCAAGGTTGAACCGGTGATCGTCAAGCGTTTGCGCAGCACCAAACCGGCATTGATCTCGGCCTTGATACCGCCCTGTACGGCAATGATGACCAGTCGACCATCTTCTGCCATGCAGTCAACTTCACGCGCGACGTAGCTACCAGCGACCATGTCCAAAATGACGTTAACGCCCTTGCCTGCCGTGAGTTTTTTCACCTCTTCAACAAAGTCGGTCGCTTTGTAATTGATAGCGTGGTCTGCCCCCAATGCAACGCATGCAGCGCATTTTTCATCGCTACCCGCCGTCACGATAACGGTTGCACCCATGGCTTTGGCAATCTGAATGGCCGTCACGCCAATGCCGCTGGAGCCGCCCTGAATCAGCAGCGTTTCGCCTTTGGCCAGGTACGCCCGCTCGAAAACATTGCTCCACACGGTGAAGAACGTTTCGGGAAGTGATGCCGCTTCAATGTCGGTAAACCCTTTGGGCACTGGCAAACATTGGCCGACCGGCGCAACACACAGCTCGGCATAGCCACCGCCAGCTACGAGCGCGCAAACGCGGTCCCCAATTTTGAAGCCTGCTGCAGCCAGGGCCGCCTCGTCGCCTGAGACTACAACGCCGGCAACCTCCAGCCCAGGAATGTCCGACGCACCAGGTGGAACCGGGTAGTTACCGGTTCGCTGCAGCACATCAGGCCGGTTGATGCCGGAAGCGCTCACACGAATCAACAGCTCGCCCACACCCGCAATGGGTGCAGGGCGTTCAGCCAATCGCAGCACCTCGGGGGCACCAAAAGCGCTAATTTCAACAATTTTCATGCTTTTTAGGTATCTTTTATGCCGCTAGCCCAATAGATACGGGCGCGAACAGCTATAAAAACAATAGTAAGCCAGATTAACCGCGATCCTGATCTTGCGCCGGACGATCCAGCAACGCTTTCATCGACAGCTTGACGCGGCCTTTTTCGTCAGTTTCCATGACCTTGACTTTGACGATCTGGCCTTCTTTCAGGTAGTCCTGCACGCGCTCGACACGCTCATGCGCAATCTGGCTGATGTGCAGCAAACCGTCTTTACCTGGCAGCAAGTTGATGAGTGCGCCGAAGTCCAAAATCTTGGTGACTGGGCCTTCGTAGATTTTGCCAATTTCGACTTCAGCGGTGATCTCGGCGATGCGGCGCTTGGCCTCGTCTGCCTTGGCGCTGTCGTTCGACGCGATGGTGATGGTGCCGTCTTCTTCGATATTGATCTGCGTGCCGGTTTCTTCGGTCAGCGCGCGAATCACAGCGCCGCCCTTGCCGATCACGTCACGGATTTTCTCGGGGTTGATTTTCATCACATAGAGGCGCGGTGCGAAGTCTGACACCTCAGTTTTGGCAGCGCCCATGGCCTCTTGCATTTTGCCGAGGATGTGCATGCGGGCTTCCTTGGCCTGAGCCAAAGCGACCTGCATGATTTCTTTGGTGATGCCCTGGATTTTGATG
>JANMWH010000301.1:0-6851 GCA_031393945.1 Polaromonas sp.
TTCATTGAACACTAAGCTGCCGTCTTCTAAAAACAGCGCGTCCATCGGTGCCTTTAGGCCGTGGATCATGGTGCTGGTTTTTAGCGTGGCGCGGTCTATGACCTGCACGCTGCCAGTAAACCATGACGTCAAGGCAAATTGCTTGCTTGATACGCCCACAGAAAACGGGTATTCCATGTCAGACGCCTGCATGCGCAGCACATCTTTCACGTCGCCGCTCTTCACATTTACCTGCCTGAAGCCAAACACGTCGGCCACCCACAGCGTGTCGCCGTCGAGCTTCATGCCGCCGGGCACGGCCAGCTTGCCGCTGGTGAGCATTTTTAGCTCGCCCGTGGCGGGGTTGAACGACTCAATCGAGTTGTCGGCCATGTTCGACACATAAATCAAACCATTGGGCGCAATGGCCAGGTTGTCTAGTGCAGTTTTCAGCTGCTTGACGACCGTTTTGCGGCCGTTGGCCAGCTCTACCTTGCTTAGCTCGCCGGTACGCGTGTCAACCACCCACAAGTTACCTTTGCCGTCCAGGTTGGCGGCCGCCGGAATTTTGAAGTCGCTATTAATAACGGTGATGGCGCCGTTGGCCGGGTTCATCTTGACCACCTGGCCTTTGAACCACAACGGGCCGTAAATCATGCCGTCAGGGCCGACTTCAAAGCCATTGAAGCCGCCCATGTCTTTGGCAATCAAGCGGGGTGCAGCCCTATCTGGTTTATCAGCGACATCGATTTCCCACATGGCATCGCCTAAAAATACTTGTGATGCGTACAGCTTGCCGCTGCGCTGGTCAAACGCCAGCGAATTGATGCCAGGCAGGTCTTTGGCCAACACGCGAATCGGTGCGGTGTCGTTGGCGCGGTAGCGCAGCACGCCCTGTATGTATGACGTCCAGGCCATCTCGCCTTTGGGGCCAATGGCAATGTCGTCGGCCTGGCCTTCGGGCGCGGGAATCAACACTTTTGCTGCACCAGTGGTGCGGTCAACTTCCCACAGGTTGTTGCCCAGCACACTGCCGGCAAGCAAACGCCCTTGCATGTCTACTGCCAGGCCATGCACGCCGCTAAACGACGAGGGGGCTACCAACACCTCAGGCGCTGACCAGCTGGCTGGCCGCGCGGCCGGGGCGTTTTGCATCACGGTGCCGCAGGCCGCCAGTCCAATGACGGCGCTGGCCAAGCCAAGTCTAAAAAAACGATTCATGAAAAGTCTCCTGTTATTGATTTATGTTTTCAGTCTAAAGAGCAGTCACGCTTAATCTGGTCGCTTCAGCGACATAAAACGAAACGAATCGAATTAACTTTGCTTGGGTGCGGTTGTGTTGCTCAGGCCCGGTTTATTGCATTGACCGCTAGCCGTGCCTCGGCGAACCCGCTGGGTACACTTGGCGAAGCAAACCCCAAGCTGCATGGGCCCCTAAACGCCGTCGCTTGACCTTGTTGACGCCCTTTTTAACAACAAAATAGAGCTATAGCCCAACAAAATTGGGCGCGAGCAGCTCATTAATTAATAGCACATCGGACCCCGATTGGACTACCTGATTTCCCCCATCCCCGACAACGAAGCCGAGCGCACTGCCGCTTTGCAGTCGGCCATGTGTGCCTATGTGCCCCGCGAAGACCGCTTTGACCGCATCACCCGCATGGCCCAGCGGCTGATGCACGTGCCCATTGTGCTGATATCGATTATTGACGACGACGTGCAGTGGTTTCGCTCAGCCCAAGGGCTAGATGTGGCCGAGACCACGCGCGGCATTTCCTTTTGCGGCCACGCCATAATGCAGTCTGATGTTTTTCAGGTGCGCGACACTTTGCTCGATGTGCGCTTTGCTAAAAACCCGCTGGTAGTTGGCCCTCCGTACATTCGCTCGTATTGCGGTTGGCCGTTAGAGATTGCCTTGGGCTTGCGCGTGGGAACGCTGTGCGTGCTAGACACCATGCCCCGCACTTATTCGCCTGAAGACCTGCAAATGCTGGCTGACATGGCGCACATGGTCGAGTCTGAGCTGCGCATCAACGTCATGACCGACAACCAAAAGGCGCTGCTGACCCAATCCAGCCGCGACCAACGCAAAAAACTGCTTGACCCCACCACGGGCTGCTGGAGCGAGTCTGGCTTCGTCGAGCTGCTGCGCCGCACCATGAAAGACGTGGTGGCGGGTGAGGTGTATGCCGCGCTGTGCGGCATTCAGGTGGTCAACCATGAAGACTTCGACTTAACGCTAGAGCAGGGCGGCGCAACGGTTAAATCGATGGTGATTTCGCAATTTATTCGTCAGCGGCTGCCTGCTAACGCTATTTTGTGTCATATGCCCGGCGCGCGTGGCTGCATTTTGTTTGCCGCCCGAGACAAAGACGTGCTGCGCGAGCAAATCTCCAGCTTTTTGCAAGAAAAAGGCGCTGAGCCCGTGGCGGGCATGGTGTTTCCGCAGCAAATGGAGCTGATCAGCGCAGGGCTGCGCATAGACAGTGGCTTGGCGACCATGGACCCGGCTTACCTGTTTGAAATGGCCATGGGGCGGCTGGCTGAAAGCAACGCGGTCACGTCGGTTTTGCGTTAACAAAGTGCCCGTGTCGCCCACCCGCTTTGACAGCATCGACGCCTTGCGCGGCGTGGCCATTGTGTGGATGACGGTATTTCACTTTTGCTTTGATTTGAATCAATTCGGCTACATCAAACAAAACTTTTACATTGACCCGTTGTGGACAACGCAGCGCGCCGCCATCGTCAGCTTATTTGTGTTTTGTGCGGGCTTGAGCCAGGCGATAGCAGCGCAGCAGGGGCAAACCCGCCAACGATTTTGGCGGCGCTGGGCACAAGTGGCAGGCTGTGCGCTGCTGGTGACTGCGGGCTCGTACGCGATGTACCCCAAGAGCTTTATTTATTTTGGCGTGCTGCACGGCATTGCGTTGATGTTGATTGTTGTGCGCTTTAGCGGCGGCTGGGGGCGGTGGTTGTGGCTGCTTGGCGCGCTGGCAATTGCTATACCTTTAGTAGCTGCTCGCGCCCATATTGATTGGCCTGAAGCCGCTTTTCTTAACGAAAAAGCCTTTAATTGGCTCGGTTTGATCAGCAAGAAGCCAGTTACCGAAGACTACGTGCCGCTGCTTCCGTGGCTGGGCGTGATGTGGTGGGGCATGGCCGCAGGGCAAGCGCTGCTGGCACGCCGCCCGCAGTGGCTAGCCAGCCCGCTACCCAGTGCTGCAGCGCCGCTTACCTGGCTGGGCCGCTGGAGCTTGACTTGGTACATGCTGCACCAGCCGGTGATGATCGGCGTGTTGATGGCGCTGGCGGCGCTGAAGTAAATCCCGAGCAAAGCGGTGGTGAATCGCGAAATGTTACAAATGACTTACAGCTTGTGTTTAAATTCCGTCGTTGTAGTTAATAAGAACGGGCACAGACATGAATTCAACTCAAAAAGTAGGTGCTTATGTACTGAGCCGACGCAGGTTGGTAGTAGCTTGTAGTGCCGCCAGCGTTTTGCCTTGGGTGGAGGCGCAGGTTGCCAGCGCCTCGCAGGCCATCAATGTGGCCGGGCGCCAGCGCATGTTGTTGGCGCGCATGACCAAAACTTATTGCGAAGTAGGCCGGGGCATTGACCCCGCGGGCAGCCAAATGTTGCTGAACGAATCTGTCGCGCAGTTTGATCTGGCGTTGTCGCAGCTACGGGTGTCTGCGCCTACTGCTGAAATTAAAGACACCTTCAGCAAACTCAGCGCGAAATGGAACGATTACAAAGATGTGGTGGTGGGCAGCGTGATAGTCAAAGAGCGAGTCAAACTGGTGTTTGATGGTGCTGAAGACTTGCTGGTGCTGGCCAATCTTGCCACGCTGCAGCTTGAGCAAGCCACCGGCAAAGGATCATCGAAGCTCACCAACGTGTGTGGCCGCCAGCGCATGCTGACCCAGCAAATTGCCGCCTATGGATTTGCCCGTAATTGGGCATTCACCGCCGCCCAGGCACAGCCGCAAATTGCCAAGCGGCAGCAAGAGTACGCGCAAGCCCTTGTCTTTTTGCAAGGCGCCAAAGAAAATACCGCTGACATAAAGCGCAACCTCAGCGGCGTAGGCAACATGTGGGTGTTTTTTGACGTAGCGCTAGCAGGCGCACAAAACGAGCGCCCCAAAGCACTGGCGGACTTGGCAACCGCAAGCGAGTTGATTCTTAAAGGGTACGAGGAATTGACAGGGCTGTACTCACGCTTGGGGTAAGCGCAGGTAGTTTTGATCGTTTGACCACTGCTTGAAACTAGTGACAAGTGATATTAAATAAAGAGCTGCTCGCGCCCGTATTTATTGGGCTACAGGCCTATTTAACAGTCAAAATACGCTAAAAACTCGCTTATAAAGCCATAAAAAGCAAAAAACGCGGACCAGCCGCGTTTTTTGCTTTTCAGGGGTCGAGCGCTTACTCAACCTTGGCTTTTTCCCGTAGGCCTTGCTGGTACGCACCCAGGCGCTGCTGCTGCAACTGCTGGGCAATTTGCGGCTTCAGTTCTGCAAACGGCGGCAACTGCGCATTGCGAATGTCGTCTACCCGAATCACGTGATAGCCAAACTGCGTTTTAACCGGGTTATCGGTTAATTGGCCTTTGTTTAGCTTGAGCATGGCTTCCGTGAACTCGGCCACGTAGCTGCTTGGGTTAGCCCAGTCCAGGTCGCCGCCGTTGGCTCCGGAGCCCGCGTCTTTAGACTGCTTTTTGGCCAGGTCTTCAAACTTGCCGCCTTTTTTCAGGGCAACGATGATGGCTTTTGCGTCAGCTTCTTTTTCCACCAAAATGTGGCGCGCTTTGTATTCTTTGCCGCCATTGGCCGCTGCAAATTTGTCATATTCGGCTTTGAGTTCTGCGTCAGTGGCTTTGTTTTTTTGCTCGTAGTCAGCAAACAGTGCGCGAATCAAAATGGTTTGGCGGGCCAGCTCCATTTGCGCTTTGTATTCGTCGCTGGTCGACAGACCCTGCTTTTCTGCTTCTTGCATAAACACTTCGCGGGTAATGACTTCTTCGCGCAGTTGGCCCTGCATTTCTGGCGTCACCGGGCGGCCAGCTTTGGCCACTTGCTGCGCCAATGCGTCAAGCCGGGTTTTAGGCACGGCTTTGCCGTTAACGATGGCCACGTTCTGCGCCAACACGCCTTGCGCGCTGAAGGCCAAAACGGCAGCTGCGGTGGCCAATAAAAGTTGCTTTTTCATGAAAGTCCTGTTGAATGAAAAGGGGAAGTCGCTGATAAAAACGGGTGCACGTGCTTTTTAGGGCGTGTCAACAATATCGATGGCCAGTGCGTGCAAACCGTCGTCAATGAAATTTTGAATCGCATCATACACAAGCCGGTGCTTGGCCACGCGGGTTTTGCCGGTGAATGCCGGGCTGGCAATGCGTACCCGAACGTGTGTGCCAAACCCTTCAGCGTTGGCACCCACGTGCCCCGCGTGGTCTGCGCTTTCGTCAATGACTTCAAGCCGAGAAGGCGACAGCAGCGTTGTCAAACGGTGATTGATCGCGGCGGTGTACGCACCTGCGTCAGCATAGGTAGTCGACTGTGGGGCGCTCATGACTTGATTTCGCTTTCATCGGTTTGCAAATATTTGGCGATATACAAGCCTTGGCCGACCAGAAAAACCAGCGGAAATGCGTAACCCCAGAGCTTGAAATTTACCCACTGCTCGGTGGTGTAAAAAAACGCAACATAAGCATTGAGAGCTGCCATAAAAAAGCTGTAGCTGACCCAAATCACCGTCAAATGTCGCCAAATGTTGTCGGGCATTTTGAGCTGCCCGCCCAACATCATCTTCAAGAAGTTTTTCTTTAGTGCCCACAAGCCCACAGCCAGTGCCAGCCCCGTAAAGGCGTAAAGCACAGTAGGCTTGATTTTTACGAAGCGCTCGTCATGAAAAGCCAGGGTCAACGCGCCAAAACCCATTACTAAGGCCCAAGTGACTTTGTGCATGGTTTGCAGCTTGCCATCGAGCTTGAGCAAAATCAGCATTTGCACAGAGGTGGCCACCATGATGACGCCGGTGGCTACGTAGATGTCGTACATCTTGAACGCGCCGAAAAACAGCAGGATGGGTAAAAAGTCTAAGAGTTGCTTCATGGGTGGGGATTATCGTTCTAGCTGGAAACGCGCAGCCACTAGCCGCCCCGAGCAAGTGACGGCCCCCTCGGGGGGTAGTGCAGTACGCGAAGCGACAAGCGTGGGGGTCACGTACTTGGTTTGAAATCTAACGACGCTGAATTCATGCAGTAGCGCAGCCCAGTAGGTGCGGGCCCGTCGTTAAAAACATGGCCCAAATGCGCGCCGCAGTTGGTGCAAACGGTCTCGGTGCGGCTCCAGCCGTACTTGTTGTCGGTGTGCTCAGTAATCGCGGTGTCGTTGGTGGCCTCGGAAAAGCTGGGCCAGCCGCAACCCGAGTCGAATTTGGTGCTTGATTCAAACAATTTTTCACCGCAGCACATGCAGTGGTAGGCGCCGTCTGCCCAAACGGTTTCGTACTTGCCCGTGAAGGCGCGCTCGGTGCCGGCGTGGCGGGTGACGTCGAAAGCGACAGATTCAGCGCCTTTTTCTTTGAGCAGGGCTTTCCATTCGGCGTCGGTTTTTTGAACTTTAGGGGGCACGGTAGTGGTCATGGTGTGAGGTCTTTCAAAAAGCTTTCAAAAAGTCAAGAGCTGCAGCTGATTTCAATGCCGCTGGCCCAATCGGGCGGCAAAGCGGCCAGCGCGTTGTGCTCGGCATGCTCATCAAATGGGGCCTGCAGCACAGACAGCAAGGTATGGACGCTGGAATAGTCTTTTAGTTTCGCCGCGCGGATGGCTTGTTCGCCCAAATGGTTACGCAGCACGTATTTTGGGTTGTTT
>JANMWH010000316.1:0-2069 GCA_031393945.1 Polaromonas sp.
CAATTGCCGCAGGGCATGGGCTATGAATGGACTGGCTTGTCGCGTGAAGAAAAGCTGGCGGGCTCGCAGGCCACGCTGCTCTACGGCTTTGCCATCTTGGCGGTGTTTTTGTGCCTGGCGGCGCTGTATGAAAGCTGGTCAATTCCGCTGGCGGTTATTTTGGTGGTGCCCCTTGGTGTGCTGGGGGTGCTACTGGCAACCCTTTTGCGCGGCTACGCAAACGACATTTACTTTCAAATCGGATTAGTCACCATCATTGGCTTGTCGTCTAAAAACGCGATTTTGATCATTGAATTCGCCAAGGATTTGCAGGCCGAAGGCAAGGGCGTTATTGAGTCGGCGTTAACTGCAGCGCACCTGCGGTTTAGGCCGATTGTGATGACTTCATTGGCTTTTATGCTCGGTGTATTGCCGCTGGCGATTGCCACTGGCGCCAGCTCCGCCAGCCAGCGGGCTATTGGTACCGGCGTGATTGGCGGCGTGTTGACGGGTACGTTTTTGGCGGTATTTTTTGTGCCGGTCTTCTTTGTGGTGGTGCGCGCATTGTTCAAAAGCCGAAAGCACGTTGCGGCGCCAGCTGGGGAAGAAAATCATGCTTAAAAAAACCAGTCTTTTATGGCTTGCGGTCAGTAGCGGCTTGCTGGCAGGCTGCTCCCTAATACCCACTTACGAACGCCCCACAGCGCCAGTGGCTGCGCAATTTCCTGGTGAGTTCTTGGGCGCATCTGGCGGCGCAGCTACCCCCGCAGCAGACATTGAATGGCAAAACTTCTTTACCGACCCCAAGCTGAATCAGCTGATTGCGGCTGCGCTGCAAAACAACCGTGATCTGCGCATTGCAGTGTTGACTATTGAGCAGGCACGGGCGCAATTTCAAATCCGGCGTGCTGACCAATTTCCAACGCTTAACGCCGCGCTGACCGGCTCGCGCCAGTCCACGGGCAGCGCCGCCGGAGGCAGCGGCATCAGTAGCCTGTACAGCGCAGGGTTGGCAGTAACGGCATACGAGATTGATTTTTTTGGCCGAGTGGCCAGTTTGAAGGAAGCCGCGCTGGCGCAATACCTGGCAACGGTTGAAGGTCGTAAAACAGCGCAAATCAGCCTGGTTGCCCTCGTTGCCAACACCTATTTGGCGCAGCTGGGAGACGATGAATTGCTGGCCATCACGCAGCAAACACTTGGTACCCGGCAAGAGTCCTTCAAACTCGCCAAACTGCGCTTTGACAACGGCGTGACGTCCGAGCTGGATTTGCGGCTGGCCGAATCGTTGTTGGAGTCTGCCAACGTGTCACTTGCCCAGCAAAAGCGCCAGCGCGCGTTAGATGAAAACACGTTGACGCTGCTGGTCGGCCAAAGCCTGGAAGGCGCGCTAGGTGTTACCGGCGGCCCAGCTTTGAACGCAGCCACGCTGCAAGACGTGCCCGCCGGGCTGCCGTCCGACTTGCTGGTGCGCAGGCCCGACATTCGTCAGGCCGAGCAACAACTGATCGCCGCCAACGCCAACATCGGCGCGGCCAGGGCGGCGTTTTTTCCGCGCATTGCTTTGACAGCGACCGCTGGCAGCGCCAGTTCACGTTTGGGTGGGTTGTTCAGCGGCGGTACCTGGGGCTGGACGCTGGCGCCTCAGTTACTGTTGCCGATTTTTGATGCGGGCCGCAACAAGGCCGCATTAGCGTCTAGCAAGGCTGCTGAGGGCATTGCAATAGCTACCTACGAAAAAGCCATTCAAACCGCTTTTAAAGAGGTTTCAGACGCCTTGGCAGGCCGCGCAACCTACGC
The DNA here is from genome assembly GCA_031393945.1 of Polaromonas sp. Lineage (GTDB taxonomy): Bacteria > Pseudomonadota > Gammaproteobacteria > Burkholderiales > Burkholderiaceae_C > Polaromonas. The sequence goes on from JANMWH010000316.1 coordinate 1,780, forward strand.
CGAGCAGCTGCGCGCTGCCCAAGCTCAAGCAGATGCCGAGGCTGTGCGTTACAAACTGGCCGACCTTCGTTACCAAAACGGCGTGGCCAGCCAGCTAGACCAGCTTGACGCCCAGCGGTCATTGTTTGCTGCACGGCAACTGGTGGTGCAAACGCGACTCGCGCAGCTGCAAAGCCAGGTAACGCTTTACAAAGTGTTGGGTGGTGGGTGGACGGACGACGCGCTGAGCGGTGCACCTTAACACCCTGGGTACGCTATATATTCAGGAGCTGCTCGCGCCCGTATTTATT
>JANMWH010000322.1:0-2817 GCA_031393945.1 Polaromonas sp.
CGCCAAAATTGGCATGCTGGGCGTTAACGGCTCAGGCAAGTCGACGCTGCTCAAAATCATGGCCGGGCTTGACAAAGAAATTGAAGGCGAAGCCACGCCAATGCCTGGCTTGAACGTCGGCTACCTGCCGCAAGAACCCAAGCTGAACGACGAGCACACTGTTCGCGAAAGCGTTGAAGACGGTATGGGCGCGGTGTTTGCTGCCAAAGGTTTGTTAGAGGCCGTGTACACCGCCTATGGTGAGCCCGATGCAGACTTTGACGCGCTGGCTGCTGAACAAGCACGGCTGGAAGCCATCATCGCCACGTCAGGCACTGACTCTGAACATCAGTTAGAAATTGCAGCCGACGCACTGCGCCTGCCGCCATGGGACGCAAAAATTGGCGTGCTGTCGGGCGGTGAAAAACGCCGCGTGGCGTTGTGTCGCCTGCTGCTGAGCAAACCCGACATGCTGCTGCTTGACGAGCCCACCAATCACCTGGACGCCGAATCAGTCGATTGGCTGGAGCAATTTTTACAGCGCTATTCAGGCACTGTTGTCGCCATTACCCACGACCGTTATTTTTTAGACAACGCCGCCGAATGGATTCTGGAGCTTGACCGCGGCCACGGCATTCCGTGGAAGGGCAACTACAGCACATGGTTAGAGCAGAAAGGCGAGCGCTTGGCCACCGAGCAAAAAGGCGAAGAAGCCCGTGCCAAGGCATTGAAGAAAGAACTCGAATGGTCACGCCAAAACCCGAAAGCGCGCCAGGCCAAAAGCAAATCACGCCTGGCTCGGTTTGAAGAGCTCAGCGATTTTGAATACCAAAAGCGCGTGGAAACCAACGAGATTTTCATCCCCGTGGCCGAGCGATTGGGCGCGCAAGTCATTGAGTTTAAAAACGTCACCAAGTCCTTCGGCGACCGGGTGCTGATTGACAACCTGAGCTTTACCGTGCCTGCAGGCGCGATTGTCGGCATCATCGGCCCGAATGGCGCGGGTAAGTCAACCCTTTTCAAATTGATAGCAGGCAAAGAGCAGCCAGACAGCGGTGAAGTCGTCAAAGGCTCTACCGTGCGCATGGCTTTTGTTGACCAGAACCGTGACGACCTGGCCAATGAAAAAACTGTGTGGGAAGACATTTCGGGCGGCCTCGATATTTTGAACGTCGGCAAATTTCAAATGCCAAGCCGTGCGTATGCAGGCCGGTTTAACTTCAACGGCGGCGACCAGCAAAAGCGTGTCGGTACGCTGTCTGGTGGCGAGCGCGGGCGTTTGCACCTGGCCAAAACACTGATTGCTGGCGGCAATGTGTTGATGCTTGACGAGCCATCTAACGACCTGACGTGGAGACCCTGCGCGCGCTTGAAGACGCCCTGCTGGAGTTTGCCGGCTCGGTCATGGTCATCAGCCACGACCGCTGGTTTTTGGACCGCATTGCCACGCACATTCTGGCGGCTGAGGGCGACAGCCAGTGGACATTCTTTGATGGCAACTATCAGGAATATGAAGCGGACAAGAAAAAGCGTTTGGGTGAGGAAGGTGCTAAACCAAAACGCATGCGCTATAAAGCCCTGAAATAGTGCCCCCACGCTAGGATGTCGCCCCCACGGTCGCTCACTGCGTGTAGCTTCCTGCCCCCCGAGGGGGCCGCTGCGCCTACGGACTGGCAGAGCCAGATCCGTGGCCCCTGCTTGAATTGGATTCGGCGATGACTGACGAAGCTGTCCTTTTAAAAACCCGTCACTGGCTAGAGACCGCCGTGATTGGCCTCAACCTCTGCCCGTTTGCTAAAGCGGTCTACGTTAAAAATCAGGTTCGTCTGGTCGTCAGTAAAGCGCGTCACGCTGACGACCTGCTGGAAGAGCTGGACCGTGAACTTGACTTGCTGGTGGCAACACCTGCCAGCGAGATTGACACTACGCTGCTCATTCACCCCACGTTATTTGAAGACTTTCTGGACTTCAACGATTTTCTTGAAGTCGCGGAAGGCGTGGTGGACGAGCATGGCTTGGAAGGTGTCATTCAACTCGCCAGTTTTCACCCACAATTTCAGTTTGATGGCACCGAGCCAGACGACATCAGCAACTACACGAATCGCGCACCGTTTGCCATATTGCATTTGCTGCGAGAGGAAAGTGTGGAGCGGGCAGTGGAGGCGTTTCCAAATGCTGATGCGATTTTTGATGTGAACATTACTACCCTTGAAAAGCTGGGGTTGCCGGGTTGGAAAAAGCTCGGATTGGCGTGACTAGATTCGGAGTCCGGCACCCTCACCCCAGCCCTCTCCCCGCAAAGGGAGAGGGAGCAACACAATTAGTTGCTTTGTCCCCTCTCCCTTTGCGGGGAGAGGGCTAGGGTGAGGGAAACATTCAAAGCGAACCCAGCACCTCAGCCTCAGACCGTCTCAAAAGCGTCTTTAACAGCGGCGGCTCAAAATGTCGCTTCACAGTAATCGCATAAAAGTTTTCATAAAGCTGCGGCACCACGCAATACTCTTGCAGTTTGCCGCTGCGCAGCTCGTCTTGAACCACCACAGAAGGCACCAGCGCCACGTGCCCTGAATCACGCGCCAGCAACCGCAGCATGGCCATGTCATCTACTTCGGCCAGCACCTGGTAGCGCAAGCCTAGCTGGTCACACAGCACGTCAAAACCCGCACGAATGTCGCTGTCGCGCCCAGGCAGCAGCAACGGCTCTTCGGCCAGCTGCTGCGGAAAGCGAAACGTTTTGCCCTTGCCCAAAGGTTTTCCAACCAAGCTCACTGGCTGGCGCGCAACGCGTCTGCAGCGCCACGGGTGCTGGCTACTCGCGTGCACTTTGCGGTTGCTCAG
>JANMWH010000317.1:0-4862 GCA_031393945.1 Polaromonas sp.
CCACACCTTTCCAGAAATTGATCCGGGTTGAGCAGCCTCTACCGTCCGGTTTGAGACATTGTTGGCAGAGTTGGTGTCGTTGACCGCGCTGGTGGTGGCGGTGACGTTGACCACGCTGTTGGGCTGGGTAAAGCTGATCGCTGCTGTGAGCGTGGTGTTCGGCGCGACGTTCGCTGGCACGTTGGGGAAGCTGACCTGGCCCGTCGTTGGGTTGTACACGCCCGTGCCCAGTACGGCACTGACGACGTTAACGCCGGCCAGGCCGGGGCTCAGCTGCAGGCTCAAGGTCAGGCCGTTGGCCGTGTTGGCGCTGGTGTTGGCAAAGCTGACGGTGCCGTTGACGGTCGAGCCAACTGGCGCTGCCGCTTGCGGGATGTCAACGACGGCGCTCATGTCGGCCGCTTGCGGGGCAACGCTGTCGGTGCCGGTGTTGTTGGCAGAGTTGGTGTCGTTGACCGCGCTGGTGGTGGCGGTGACGTTGACCACGCTGTTGGGCTGGGTAAAGCTGATCGCCGCTGTGAGCGTGGTGTTCGGCGCGACGTTCGCTGGCACGTTGGCGGGTGGGAAAGTGACGATCCCATTGGTCGGGTCGTAACTACCCACACCTAGCACCGGGCTAACTACGCTTACACCGACCAAGTTAGGGGTGAGTTTGAGGGTAAACGTTGGGCCGACAGCTGGATTAGCGCTGGTGTTGGCAAAGGTGACGGTGCCGTTGACAGTTGAGCCCAATAGCGCTGTCGCTTGAGGAATATCAACAACTACGCTCATGTCGGCGCAGCCCAAGGTTGTCAAAGGCACCAAGGCAGCTTCGTCGAAATTAACAGGGTTGTCCATTAAAATAACGTAGCTATAAGTTTGACCCGCTGTCAAATCAACTGTGGAGGACGCAAAGAACCAACCTCCGGTGGTGGCGCCCCCAATATTGCTTGCAGCTATTACGCTAACTTTGGCGAGGTCCGCACCCGTAATACCTGTACCTTGTCGTATGCTGATACTTCCGTTGCCGGTTTGACCGTCGCGCCCTGAGAAATAGCCACTAAATCTGTAACTGGCTGTACCAGCTTGACCGCATGATGGAACATTAAACGTTTGGTACGCTGCATTTGCGCCGCCAGCAATATCCAAGTAATAACCCACTCCGCCGGGATTGGTTACGTCGCTGTTAGGCCCAGATGGGTAGTAGGAAATACTATTAGGTGGGGTTAGATTAACTTTGACAAGGTTGGGCTTTTCACCGATAGAAAATGTCCAACCTGGTAGCGTGTAGGTGTACGAAAAAAGGTTGTTGCCCAGGCGTATCTGGTCTCCTGGTTGCAGTGTTGGCAAGGTACTGAAGTCGCCATTGGTTAAAAGATTCGACTGCGCAAAAGATGGCAACCCAAGACCGAAAAGGGCAAGTAGCAGCGCCAATTGCCAAAGCTTCTGGAGCTTTTGCGTTAACGTGTCGATACATTGCTTTGCAGTTTTCATTATGTCCGTTACCTGTTTCACTGAAAAAAGGCTTTTAAGCCTACTTTTTCGACATTTATGTGTACTAAATCGCGCATCGTATCAAAAAATTGCAGGCTTTTAAATGCGGTGTCGCAGATTAGCAACAAATTCAGTATGAATAACTGGTTTGACTCTGCCAAAGTTCATAAACAGAGGACAAATTATCCAGGCCTCCCTGCCAAGCAGATCAGTCAAACAGTTGAGCCGATCAAGTGATTCAACATGACCACTATGCCGGTCGTACGCTTTTAATTTCTCACGGCGCTTGACGTGCTGCATCGCTTCGCACTCGCTTGCTCCAAACAAATCGATGGCTAGTCTGACTGGCGGGTAAGGCAAATCTGCCTTGGTTATTTGCTTTTACGCAACAAATTGAATTTGGCCTGTACGGCTTTTGACGGGCATTGCGAAGTACGCGAAGGGTTTAAAAAGCGATCGAGGGCCTGAAGAGAGAACTCGCCGCTAACCGAATACACCGCCAAGAGCCAACAGTGAACAGCCAACAATTGGGGCCGACTCTGACGGCAGAGATTTACGCCGAAATTAGACTCATGTTAGCCTCCGCCCCTTATAATTCAGGCGCAAGCAGCTATTTTTTTAGTAGCGCACCGAGGCGCTTTTATGGTCACAGACTCGCCCGTGGGGGTAACGCCCTCAATCTGCCAAGCGCTCGCTGGCCTGCAAGACCTGATGGATCACCATTTGCACCTGGCTAACGTGCGCCGCGTTGGTGAGCCGCCCGTTGGCATCGAAAGCGTCAGCGGCCCGCCCCAAAGCAAACGCCTTGGGCGCTACCCAACATTGCAGGTTAAGCAGCAAGGGGGCCAAGTGGCTTTGTGACCGCAGCCCCCCCATGGGTCCGGGTGATGCGCTGAGCATACCCACCACTTTGCCTGCAAACGGTTTAAACCCGTCGTTCCACGCAGGGTCAGACTTCACCGGGCTGGACGCCCAATCAATCGTGTTTTTTAAAAGCGCGGTGTAGCTGCCGTTGTATTCAGGAGAGCAAATAACCCATGCAGGGTGCTCAAACATGATTCGTTTGAGCTTGAGCACATCGGGCGGCGTACCATTGATTTCTAAATCAGCGTTGTACATCGGAATAGCCAATTCCCCTAATTCCAAAAGCGTGACCTCTGCACCCGCAGCGCGAGCCAGAGTTGCGGCGGCCTGCGCGAGCTGGCGGTTGAAAGACGCTTGACGGGCGCTGCCTGCAAAAATCAAAAGCCGGTTTGAAGAAGTCATTGCTTGATTTCAACACACCTAGTTCTTAGCTCGTACATCTGGTCTTAAAAACCTGTAAAATGTACAAACCACTAATTTTTGTACAAAATGCAAGCTTCTCCCCGCCATCCAACCATCAGCGTTCCCTTAAGCGAATTTCGCGCCAACACATCGGCCATGATTGACCTTGTCGAGAAGGGTCAGACCGTGCGCATATTGCGGCATGGCAAGCCGGTGGCTGAGCTGGTGCCGATGCAGCCCCAGGCGGCGCAAAAAGTGCCAAGCTGGAAGGTGCCGATTGAGCCTTTGAATTACCTCAAGCCGCCCAGCAAATCTGGCGCGCAGATGATCATTGAAGAGCGTGAAGGTGGCTGGTAATGAACGTTTTATTTGATGCGTCTGCCATGTTCAAGCGCTACAGCGGCGAGGCGGGCGTGCGCCGCGTGCTGCAGTTGCAGGCATCGGCCAGTTCTGTCACGGCGGCTGTGCATTGCAAAATCGAAGTTGCCTCAGCCTTGAGCCGGCAGTGGCGCGAGGGCGCTTTCAGTGATGACGAATATGCGCGCGTGCTAGCAAATATTCATGCCGACTTTGACGAGCTGGCAGTCATGCCGCTGTCTAGCCAAGCCGAGCGTTATGCAATTGCCGCTATGCGAGTGGCTAACCTGCGCGGTATGGATGCATTACATATTGGCACGGCGCAGGCGGCATTTGTGGACTTATTTGTAACGGCGGATAGACGCCAGGCTGCGGCTGCACAAACCGTTGGCCTGAAAACTGAACTGATAGAAATCTAATATGTTTTACCCCCAAGAATTTGACGTGATCGTGGTCGGCGGTGGCCATGCGGGCACCGAGGCAGCGCTGGCCAGCGCGCGCATGGGCTGCAAGACTTTGCTCTTGACGCATAACATCGAAACGCTGGGCCAAATGAGCTGCAACCCGTCGATTGGCGGCATTGGCAAGGGCCACTTGGTCAAAGAAGTCGACGCCATGGGCGGCGCGATGGCGTTGGCTACTGACGAGGGCGGCATTCAGTTTCGCATTTTGAACAGCTCCAAAGGCCCGGCGGTGCGTGCCACGCGGGCGCAGGCTGACCGCATTTTGTACAAGGCCGCGATTCGCCGGATGCTGGAAAACCAGCCGAACTTATGGCTGTTTCAGCAAGCGGTGGATGACCTGATGGTTGAGGGCGACAGGGTGGTGGGCGCGGTGACGCAGGTAGGCATCAAGTTCCGCAGTCGTACTGTAGTGCTCACGGCTGGCACTTTCCTGGACGGCAAAATTCACGTCGGCTTGCAAAACTTCTCAGCGGGTAGGGCGGGCGACCCGCCTGCGGTGTCTTTGTCAGCCCGGCTTAAAGAGCTGAAGCTACCGCAAGGCCGCTTGAAAACCGGCACGCCACCGCGCATTGATGGCCGCACGATTGACTTCAGCAAGTGTATTGCGCAGCCCGGTGATGGAACGCCGGGCGGCACGCCGGGCGACGTACCCGTGTTCAGTTTTATGGGCGGCGCTATCAAGCACCCCCAACAAGTGCCGTGCTACATCACCCACACCAACGCGCGCACGCACGACATTATTCGCAGCGGCTTTGACCGCAGCCCCATGTTCACCGGCAAAATCGACGGCGTGGGCCCACGCTATTGCCCGAGTGTTGAAGACAAGATCAACCGCTTTGCCGACAAGGACGCGCACCAGATATTTTTGGAACCCGAGGGACTGACTACGCATGAGATTTACCCGAACGGCATTTCGACCAGCTTGCCGTTTGACATTCAGTACGAGCTTGTGCGCTCGATGGTGGGCATGGAAAACGCCCACATTTTGCGGCCTGGCTACGCGATTGAATACGACTACTTTGACCCGCGCGCCCTGAAAACCAGCTTTGAAACCCGGGCCATCAACGGCTTGTTTTTTGCCGGGCAAATCAACGGCACCACCGGTTATGAAGAGGCAGCGGCCCAAGGCATGTTTGCCGGCATCAACGCTGCGTTGCAATGCCGGGCACTCGGTGGCTTGCCCAACGATCATGGTGGTGCCTGGCTGCCCAAGCGCGACGAAGCGTATCTGGGTGTATTGGTGGATGACCTGATCACCAAGGGCGTGACTGAGCCGTACCGCATGTTTACCAGCCGGGCCGA
>JANMWH010000344.1:0-1833 GCA_031393945.1 Polaromonas sp.
TCGCGGTCAAACTTTTCATGACGCGCGGCCAAAAGCACGCGGGTTTGCAACTTGTCTTGGCAAAACTGATGGGCTGCTTCTTGAATCGCGCGCTCATCATCGCTTAGCTGGTCTTGCAGCATGAAGGGGTCTTCCCAAACGAAGCGCGGTTTAACGTTGGTTTTCATGACAATATCCTTGAACAGTTTCGGCCAAACGGGCAACACATTGGGCAATATGCTTTAGGCCTAAAGTATATCGGGTTACAGTGGCCAGCCGCGTAATACGCTAGCCTACAACACAAAGGATAATTACCCCATGACTCAACTTCAATCCATTACTTTAGGCGGCGGTTGCTTTTGGTGCACCGAGGCCGTATTCGTCAACGTGAGGGGCATTACTGACGTCGAATCAGGCTACAGCAACGGCCAGGTGGCGCGGCCCAGTTACGAGGAAGTTTGCAGCGGCCGCACCGGCAGCAATGAAGTTGTGAAGCTTCAGTTTGACCCAGCGCAAATCAGCCTAGGCCAAATTCTGGAAATCTTCTACGTCATTCATGACCCCACCACGCTCAACCGCCAGGGCAACGACAGCGGCACGCAGTACCGCAGCGGCATTTACTGGACTGACCCCGCCCACAAAACTATAGCTGACGACATGATTCGCCAAATGAGCCAAGACAAATTGTTTGGCAAGCCGATCGTGACCGAAGTGGAGCCGCTGGCCAACTACTGGCCGGCCGAAGACTACCACCAGGACTATTTTGAAAAGAACCCCAACCAGGGCTATTGCGTGGCGGTGGCGGGGCCCAAAGTGGCCAAGTTTCGTAAGACATTTACGTCGCTGGTCAAAAACTAAAACCCAAAAGAAAGCAATCGATGGACTTGGGCATTCAAGGCAAGTGGGCACTGGTGTGCGGCGCCAGCAAAGGTTTGGGGCTGGGCTGCGCCCAAGCGCTGGTCGCTGAAGGGGTCAACGTGCTGATTGTGGCTCGCGGTGCAGATGCATTGCAAGCTGCTGCTACTGATTTAATAGCTACTCGCGCCCACAATTCTGGCGCCAGTGTGCTATTTGTTGCTGCAGATATCACCACCGTTGAAGGCCGTGCGGCTGTGTTTGCTACCCGTAAAGACTTCGACATTGTCATCACCAACGCAGGCGGCCCGCCACCCGGCGACTTTCGCAGTTGGGACCGTGACGCGTGGATCAAAGCCATTGACGCCAATATGCTGACGCCAATTGAGCTGATCAAAGCCACGGTTGACGGCATGGCAGCGCGGGGCTTTGGCCGCATCATCAACATCACGTCGAGTGCCGTCAAAGCGCCGATTGATATTTTGGGTTTGAGCAACGGCGCCCGCAGCGGGTTGACCGGTTTTGTAGCCGGTGTGTCGCGCAGCGCTTTGGCGGCCAAGGGCGTGACTATCAACAACTTGCTGCCAGGCGCGTTTGACACCGACCGTTTGAAAACCACCATGAAGGGCGCGGCTGAAAAGTCGGGTCAGCCGATAGAGGCCGTGATGGATGCGCGCCGCAAAACCATTCCGGCCCAGCGCTTTGGCACGCCCGCTGAGTTCGGTGCGATTTGCGCCTTTTTGTGCAGCGTGCATGCAGGCTACATGACTGGCCAGAACGTGCTGGCCGACGGCGGCGCTTTTACCGGCACTTTTTAGGCGCGCTGTTTGCCCCGCCAATTCAAGAATGAAAGTACCCCCGCGCCTGCAAAGCCTGATAGAAGAGGGGCTGATTGACAGCGTTTCGCGCCAGTTAATGAGCGGCAAAGAAGCGCAGGTGTACGTGGTTCGGCTCGGCGAGCACACGTTTTGCGCCAAGGTCTACAAAGAAGCGAACGCC
>JANMWH010000346.1:0-1664 GCA_031393945.1 Polaromonas sp.
CCAAGTCAATGCCGATGGCGATGCGCCGTTCATGCGGGTTGGGCGCTTGGCCGGGTTCGGAGATTTGAAGAAGTGCCATTGACCTGAATTACGCTTTTACTGTGAGTGCTCTTATTGTCCCAGCAGATCCAGCCGGGATTCAATTTCAAGGGCGAATCGCTCAACAAACATGAGGCTTCTGACGTGTTCGACAGCTTGTTTAAAGTTACCTTCAGCGTCGATTAAATGCTCTATTTTTAATAGCTGCTCGCGCCCGTAATTATTGGCTTGCAATGCTATTTCTTGTATATTTTCGGCTGTTTTAGCCTCGTCTAGGGCTTCCCGCCATTCAATTTGCTGCATTAAAAACTCAGCCGGCATGGCGGTATTGTTTTCAGCATTGACGGCTGCACCGTTCAGCTCGCACAAGTAGGCTGCGCGTTTAAGCGGGTTTTTAAGCCGTTGATAAGCCTCGTTGATACGTACCGACCACTGCATGGCTATGCGCTGTGCAGCTGCGCCTTGGGCCGCAAATTTGTCGGGGTGCGCTTCTCGCTGAAGTTCTTTCCAGCGGGCATCAATGGCGGCGCGGTCTTGGCTGAACTTTTGCCCTAAACCGAAAAGCTCGAAATCATTGGCTTGCAGATTCACACGCGGAAAGACTCACCGCACCCACAACGATCACGCTCGTTCGGGTTGAGGAATTTGAAACCCTCATTCAAACCCTCGCGCACAAAATCAAGCTGCGTTCCGTCGATATAGGCCATGCTTTTCGGGTCGACCAACACCTTCACGCCGTTGTCTTCAAACACCACATCTTCAGGCGCGATGTCATCGGCATATTCGAGCTTGTAAGCCAGGCCTGAACAGCCCGTGGTTTTGACACCTAGCCGTACACCCACGCCCTTGCCGCGCTTGGTCATGTAGCGGGTCACGTGGCGTGCAGCGGCGTCGGTCAGCGTTACGGGCATTTGGTTTTTTCTTGGCTAATGTTTACGCTGCAACTGCAACTGCAACTGCAACTGCGGCTTGAGCATGCTTTTGCTTGTAGTCACTCACAGCAGCTTTGATGGCGTCTTCAGCCAAAATTGAGCAGTGAATTTTCACCGGTGGCAAAGCCAGTTCTTGCGCGATTTCGCTGTTTTTGATGCTTGCTGCTTCGTCTAGCGTTTTGCCTTTGACCCACTCGGTGACGAGTGAGCTGGACGCAATCGCCGAGCCGCAACCGTAAGTTTTAAAGCGTGCGTCTTCAATCACGCCCGTCACTGGGTTGACCTTGATTTGCAGCTTCATCACGTCGCCGCAAGCCGGTGCACCAACCATGCCGGTGCCTACGGTATCGTCGCCTTTTTCAAAAGAGCCGACATTGCGGGGGTTTTCATAGTGGTCGACCACTTTTTCACTGTATGCCATGATATTTACCTCTTTAGCTTTTACTTTGCGCCGCTCAGTGAGCTGCCCACTGGATGCTGGAAATGTCCACGCCATCCTTGAACATTTCCCACAACGGTGACAGTTCGCGCAACTTGGCAACGTTTTCTTTGATCGTGCCCACTGCGTAGTCAATTTCTTCTTCAGTTGTCCAGCGGCCCATCGTCATGCGCAGGCTGCTGTGAGCCAGCTCGTCACTGCGGCCCAAGGCGCGTAAAACATAGCTGGGTTCTAACGAAGCTGATGTGCAGGCC
>JANMWH010000321.1:0-11284 GCA_031393945.1 Polaromonas sp.
AGCGGCCACGGTAGCCGCGCAGTGAGTTTGCAAGAGCGCCAAGCCGGCCTGCTGCGCGACAAAATCAAGGGGCTTGAGGGAAAAATTGTCGACATGATTCGCCACGGCAACGAAAACGTGGCCATTGCCGACAAACTGCAAACCTGCACCCACAACCTGCTGCTGACCGCCCACGCACGCGACCTGCCTGAAACCATTGTGCGCGAGCTCAAAGTGCAGTTTGACATTCCGCAAGCGGCGATCAAGGTGTGGCGCATCAACGGTATTTTTACGGGCGAGCCTTTTTGCGAAGGCGTCAGCGCCGACACGCAGGCGTTTGCGTCGTCTCTTGGCGCGCCTTACTGCGGCGTGAATTCTGGGTTTGATGCCGCGGCGTGGTTGCCTGAGCCCGCGCAAGCCATGTCGGTGGCGCTTATTCCGTTGCGGGTGGACGGCGCTGTTGACGCCTTTGGCTTGCTGGTACTGGCCTCGCCCGATGCCGAGCGGTTTAACAGCGCCATGGGCACTGAATTTTTGGCGCAAATCGGCGACCTGGCTGGTGCCGCGCTGACCCGCTTGCTGCCTGTCGATTGAGTCTGGTTTGACCAGCAGCCGGTCAAGCGCCCAACAAACTCACGGCATTTAGGCAGCCCTTAAAAAGTCTGTTCACGGGCAATGTTAAACGCACTGGTCCAAGCCGCAATCGCACCTGATCTTGACCCGCTGGCGCAGCGCTACCTTGAGCACGTGCGCGTCGAAAAGCGGCTGGCGCTGCGCACCACTGAGCTGTATTGCGCAGACCTGGTCAAGCTGCAAGCCCAGGCCGCGCTGGCCGGGGTAGGGCTGGCAGACGTTCAAAACACGCACATTCGGCGCTGGGTGGCCCAAATGCATGGCGCGGGCCGCAGCGCACGCGGCATCGCCTTGATTTTGTCGGGCTGGCGCGGCTTTTATGTTTGGCTGGGCCGCGAGGGCAGGGTGGCCAGTAACCCGGTGCAGGGCGTGCGCGCCCCAAAGGCTGCCAAGCCACTACCCAAAGCGCTGGGCGTTGATGAAGCGGTGCAACTGGCAGACTTTCGCGCCAGCAGCGAGCAAAGCAGCCCAACGCTCGATGCGCGTGACCACTGTATGGTTGAATTGCTTTACGGCTGCGGCCTGCGCATTGGCGAGCTGGTGGGCCTGGACGTGCAGGCCAGCCGCACAGCGCGCGGCTGGATTGACGCTGAAGCTGCCGAAGCCAATGTGCTGGGCAAAGGCGAAAAACGCCGCAGCGTGCCCGTTGGCAGCAAAGCCCTGGCCGCCCTGGCCGAGTGGTTGAACTTTCGCAGCGAGTGGGCCAGGAACGACGCTGCGCTGTTCGTCAACGCCCAAGGCAAGCGCTTGAGCCCGCAGCATATTCGAGTCAGGCTCAAGCAGCGCTCGTTGCAGGCGGGGCTGGCTACGCCCGTGCATCCGCACATGCTGCGGCATTCTTTTGCCAGCCACGTGTTGCAGTCCAGCGGGGATTTGCGCGCCGTGCAAGAGCTGCTGGGCCATGCCAACATCACCACCACACAGGTCTACACGCGGCTTGATTTTCAGCACTTGGCAACGGTGTATGACGCCGCCCACCCTCGGGCCAAGCGGGCGGCGGCCAGCGTGATTAAAAAGCCCGCCAAACCGGCTGAACTCGACAAACCAGCTGAGCCGCCGTCGAGCAACTAGTGCTGCTGAGAGCGCCGGTGCGCCCGGCGCCGCGGCGGTGCGGCAACTTCATCCAACATGAACACAGCCTTTTTGCTCGACTCGGGCGCCGTCTCCAACAGCCGATGTAGCCGCTCCAGCACTGTTTTGGGGTTACCGGCCAATTCTGGCACCAACGCGTAGGCCACCCGCACCTGGCTGACGCAATCGATGTGCAGCCCGGGGTAAGGCATCAGGCAGCGCGCCACGATGCGCGGCGCCAGCGTGGCGGCCTCTTCGGCGTTAAACGGGCCTTCGACCAAAATGCCAAAACGCAGCTCAGACAGGCGGGCAGCGCTGTCAATTTCGCGAGTGGTCGACAGCAAGCGCGAGGCCACCCGCAGCGGCAATGCGTTGGCCGTTTTTTTACCAAAATCGCGCAAAATTTGCTCGCTGTTCATGACCTCAATCACCAAAACGGCACTTTGGTGTTTAAGCCGCGCAGACCGCGCCTGCATGCGCGCCAATCGCGTCATAAACACCTGTTCATTGATAAGGCCGGTGGCCGGGTCAATCCGGTCGACCCCGGCAATGCGGCGAGCGTTTTCGCGGCGCTGCTGGCTGCGGGCAAACAAGGCCGCCAGCATCGCCACTTGTTGAATGGCGAGGCTGGCCAGCCAGCTTTGTTCGGTGAAAAAGCTCAGCGGAATCCACTGCACATAGCGCAGCGCTGCCAGCCCTATTGACAGAAAAAACGGTATAAAACTGATCAGTATCCACACGCCAAAACGGTCGCCGTGTCGCCAGGCCCAAGCGTTCATGCCAAGCATCAGCAGTACTGCTGCAAACAGGGGCGGCAGCGCCAGCGCAATACGCAGCGAACCGTCAGTGACCAGCAATGCGGCGCACACGGCCGCCCCAAAGGCTGAAAAAGCCCACACCCCGAAATTCAGTCGGCGCGAGCGCTGCCCAAGGTACACAATTTTGGCGTTGAGCAGCAAAAAAGAAGTAATCGCCAGCAAACCCAGCACCACTAGGCTGCGGTCAGCCCAAAACGGAGAATCGGGCCACAAATACAAGCCGCCAAAGCCTGAAATAGCCGTTTGCGTCAGCCCCACCAGCGCAGCGCAAGCGGCGGCAAACAAATAAGCGCTGTCTCGCAGCCAAACCAGTCCCACTAAGCCAATCAGCATGCCCAGTACGGAAATGCCAAAGTAGCCACCCATAAAAATCGATAAGCCTTGTTCGCCGCGCAGCAGCCTGTCGGCCGCTATCAGGCGAACCGGCGCACTAAAGCCCTGCGCGTTTTCCAGCCGCAGCAAATACTCTGTCACTTGCCCCGCATTAGCTTCAATAGCCATGATGGTGTGACGCTGCGCAACGGTCCAGGCACTGTTGGCCAGCAGGTCGCCTGCATGTTGCGCGGTCGTGCTGCCGTCAGCGGCCAATTTGAAGAGTGACGCGCCGTTAAGTGCGGCGTACGGAATTTCAAGTGACCAGTGACTGGCATCAGGCGCGGGCGCGACGCTAAAGCGAAGCCATAGCGCTTGGTCTGGCTGCAACGGGTAAATGCCGCGCGCTGGGCCTTTTTGCCAGGCGGTGCTGGTGTCCGCTGCAATGTCTGCCGCGGTCAGCTTGGCGGTTTTGTCGATGCGGTACTCGCTGATAGAAACCAGGTCAACTAAATCGCTGGTTTTTGCAAGCACGATAGGCGTAGCCGCTTGCACCGCCTGCATAGCGCCCAGCATCAAGCACATGAAAACGGTGAAGTCGACCGAAAGTGCAGCGGCACGTCGAAGGGCGTTGAAAAATTGCAGAAAAGTCCTGAGAAGTAATGAAATAGCGCGTTCATTAATTGTGACAGTTGCCTAAATTAATTTAGTAGCCTTTTGTGTATGAATGCACAAATCAGAATTGTTATTTAGAACTAATCGCCGAGCCGCGACAATCTGGCGATGAAATCACTGCGCTTAAAACCCGGAAAAGAAAAATCCTTGCTACGGCGTCATCCCTGGGTGTTTGACGGCGCTATTGCCACCGGCGCCGGAGATGCAGGCGAAACGGTGCGGATTGAAAGCACTAGCGGCCAGTTTTTAGGCTGGGCGGCGTACAGCCCGCAATCGAAAATTCGCGCGCGAGTGTGGAGCTTTAATGAAACGCAGCGTATTGACACTTCTTTTTTCATAGCTGCTTGCGCCCGTTCTATATCGGCTAGAAGCCTGTTTGATATTCAAAGTAATGGCCTGAGGCTGATTCATGGTGAGTCTGACGGCCTGCCAGGCCTGGTGGTCGACCGGTACGCAGACACGCTGGTGGCGCAGTTTTCCAGCTGCGGGTCAGAGCGCTTCAAAAGCGTGATTGTGGATGCGCTGCTCAAGCAAACCGGCTTGACCAAGCTTTACGAGAGATCAGACGCAAGTGTTCGCGCGCTTGAAGGCTTGCCCGAGGCAACCGGTTGGCTGGCCGGGTCTGGATCAACAGAAATCGTTTTAACTGAGCATGACTGGAAGCTCAGCCTTGACGTTGCCGAAGGGCACAAAACCGGGTTTTATCTAGACCAGCGCGACAGCCGGTACAAGTTCAGCCAGTACAACCGTCGCATGGGGTTCAAGCGGGTGCTCAATTGCTACAGCTACACGGGCGGTTTTACGGTGGCGGCGTTGGCCGGCGGGGCGGCGCATGTCACGTCGATTGACTCGTCTGGCCCGGCAATTGAGCGTGCAAAAGCCAACGTAGCCCTGAACGGCTTTGACGCGGCGCGCACCACCATGATCGACGCCGACGTGAACGCCTGCCTTCGCCAGTACCTGAAAGACGGCGTAACGTTCGATGCCATCGTGCTCGACCCGCCCAAATTCGCCCCGACTGCGGCGCACGCCGAGCGCGCGGCCCGAGCCTACAAAGACATTAACCGCCTGGCTTTGATGTTGCTCGAACCTGGCGGCGCGCTTTTTACCTATTCATGTTCAGGTGGCATCAGCGCTGATTTGTTTCACAAAATCGTGGCCGGCGCGGGTATGGACGCAGGCGTTGACGCTTACGTTACCGAACGCTTGGGAGGCGCACCGGACCACCCAATGACCGTGACATTTCCTGAAGGCGAATACCTGAAAGGGATGGTGTTGGTCAAAAAGCCAGCCTGAAGCTAAAAAACGGCGTTTTTATGCATTAAATAGACTTCTAGCCCAATAAATACAGGCGCAAAAAGCTATGAATATGATAGTGATTATTCCTTGGCAAAGTACGTTGTTTAATGAGATGCGGCTCGCTTTGCCCTTGACTTACGAGGCTTTCGCCCCATATCGGCGCTAACCGATAAACTAGATTTACCTTCTCAGGATTTTTTATGAGCTTGATTCCCGTCACCATCCTTACCGGCTTTTTGGGTTCCGGCAAAACAACGCTTTTAAAGCGCATTTTGACTGAGGCGCACGGCCAAAAAATTGCCGTGATTGAAAACGAGTTTGGCGAAGAAAACATCGACAACGAAATTTTGGTCAACGACACGCAAGAAAACATCATTCAGATGAACAACGGCTGCATTTGCTGCTCCATTCGCGAAGACTTACGCGAAACACTGCAAGTATTGGCCGAAAAAAAGCGCAAAGGCGAGCTGGTTTTTGACCGCGTAGTGATCGAAACCACCGGCCTGGCCGACCCTGGCCCGGTCGCGCAAACGTTTTTTATGGACGAAGAAATTGCCGAGCAATACCTGCTGGACTCCATCTTGACGCTGGTCGATGCCAAACACGCAGACACCCAGCTGAACGATCGCCAGGAAGCGCGCCGCCAGATTGGTTTTGCAGACCAGATCTTCATCAGCAAAACCGATTTGGTGGCGGATGCCGAGGTGAAAGCGCTGATGCACCGCCTGACCCACATGAACCCGCGCGCGCCCCAAAAGGCCGTGCATTTTGGCGAAGTGGCCATTGCCGACGTGTTTGACCTGCGCGGCTTTAACTTAAACGCCAAACTGGACATTGACCCCGATTTTCTCAAGGCCGACGACCATGCCGGGCACGACCATTCAGGCCACAACCATGCCGAGGGTGAGCATTGCGACCACCCGTCCCATAGCGCAGAAAAAGGCCACCACCATGCCCATGACGATGACGTGAAAAGCTTTGTATTTCGCTCAGACAAGGCCTTTAGCCCAGCCAAGCTGGAAGACTTTTTGGGCGCGATTGTCAACATCTACGGCCCGCGCATGCTGCGCTACAAGGGCGTGCTGAACATGGAAGGCACAGAGCGCAAGGTAATTTTCCAAGGCGTGCACCAGCTGATGGGCAGTGACTTAGGCCCGGCTTGGGCAGTGGGCGAAGCTAAAACCAGCAAGATGGTGTTTATTGGCATTGACCTGCCCAAAGATATTTTTATGCAAGGACTTGAGCAGTGCCTGGTTTGAGTTAGGCTATTGCCATGTTTTGTAAAACGTGTAAATTGCGGTAGCGAAGGCTTAATCCAGTAACGCAGATGGTGTCGTTCAAAATTGCGTAAAAAACTCGTCAAAAATGAGGCAACAGGTCGTTTGGCTGAGGGCGGGCGGCACGAACTTGAGCAGCCGCTACAATCGCGCGCCGACCGAATTACTCAGCCGACGCCTACGCCCGGGCTTACCAAGGGGCGGCTTCCCAGAGGAGACAAGCAGTGAAAGCGCAGATCAAGAAATCTAAAACAGCAGCCAAGCCAGCGGTGAAAGCGCCAAAGGCGTCGAATTTGCCAGCCAAGGCCGCACCGAAGGCTGTCAAGAAGCCAGCAGCGCCTGCCAAAAAGTCGGCAAAACCAGCTGGCAAGCCAGCCCCTAAATCGGTAGCCAAGCCGGTTGTAAAAACGAAGGCATTGGCCGCACCCGTGAAATCAAAACCGAAAGTTGCAGTGGTCGCCAAAAAAGCAGTCAAACCCGCCGCCAAAGCGGTTGCGGTTAAAAAAGTAGCCGTTGCAAAGACCGCATCGAAAAAAACCGTGCAAAAAACCGCTCCAAAGGCCGTTAAAAAAGCAGAGCTTAAGCCAGCTACAAAAGCCAAACTGGTCGACAAGCCGACCCAAAAAGTAAATGCGCCCTTGAAAGCCGCCTTAAAAAGCACCCCCACAGCAGAACCCAAGACGAAGGTCAAGACGCCCGCAAAGGTACCCGCCACGACTGCCTCAAAAACCACTCAAAAGGCGAGTGCTGCCGTACCTGTGGTGGCGCCAGCAGCGCACCAGGCTGGCGCGGCGCCCACGTCCAACGGCCTGCCGCCACCGCCACCGCTCAAACCCGGGCGCAGAAGCTCTTCACGCGCATTCGCGCACATGCCTCCCCCCGCACCTATGGTGCCTACTCACGCGCCAGACGCAGCTAAAGCCAGTTACTCCACAATGATCGAACGCGTTATTGCACCGCCGCCCCACGTGGCCGCTAAAAAAGACCCCAAGCTAGCCAACAACTGGAAAACCAAAGCTGCCGAGGCCTTGTCTGATGATGAAGTCAAGGCAATGCCTGACGCCGAGTACATGAACGAAAAGCAATTGGCATTTTTCAGAGCCAAACTCAGCGTTCTCAAACAAGAAATCCACAACAGCGCAGGCGCCACCACTGAGCACTTGCGAGAAGACACCGTGGTGGTGCCCGACCCGGCAGACCGCGCTACGATTGAAGAAGAACATGCGCTGGAGTTGCGTACCCGTGACCGTGAGCGAAAACTGCTCAAGAAAATTGAACAGTCGATTGGCCGCATTGACTCAGGCGACTACGGTTACTGCGACGAGACGGGCGAACCTATCGGCGTGGGCCGTTTGATTGCGCGGCCAACGGCCAGCTTGTCTCTTGAGGCGCAGCAGCGGCGTGAGCTTAAGCAAAAAATGTTCGGCGATTAACAGCAACACCTTTTTTTAACGACCAAATTTAAAGCGTCATGGCCAAAGAAGACACAGCTCAAGGCATATTGTCCAAAATGGTCAAGTTCGTGCGCAACCCTGCCACGAGTTGGTCAGAGCTTGACAGCAAGGAATCTGACCGCGATGAGGCCGTGAGCAAGCAGTTGCTCAAGGAAATGATTGAGCGAAAGCGCAGAAACGATTTCGTGCGCAAGCGTGAGTTCGATATGCTCCGAAAAATGCGCAAGCGCGATACGCTGCAAGGGGACGACCCTGGTGCCAGGCCGTCGTTTTTTCAAAGCAGCATGGCTTCCAAGCCGGATGACCGTGCGCAAACGATCAAAAAGATCGATGAAATTGAAGCACAAATGTCCATGCAGTGGTGGAAGACCAAGCATGGCGCGTCGCCCGACGGATCGATGGAATCCTCTAGCGGTGCTGCAACGCCTGCGCCCGCGCCGCTGTTACGCCGAGCGCCGCCGCAGATGCTTCAGAGCGCGCTGCCAGACGGCTACAGTCCTACGGAGCCTATTGGCCTGCAGCGCATACCGGAATTGGTGCGCCCTGAGCAGCCAGCCCGGCAGTTTATGAGCGCGCCGCCAGTATTGTCCAGCGTGGCTGTTATGCCTGGAACCGCTGCTTCGATGTTTGTTCCTGCGGCACGTCAGGTGGCTCAAGAAACGCTAAGTGTCAAGCAAGTAGCGCCGCCGCTGACTGAGTCAGGCGTGCAACCTCAAGCGCCGGTCGCAGCGAAGCAGCGGTCATCTGGTTTCACGCATTCCAACATCATGGCGCTGGATGTGTCTGAAATTGCGCACGACGCGGAATTGGAGGAGGCAGCGATTCGTTTTGCCAACGGAGACAGCGCCGGCGCCGAGGCGGGCTTGCTTGAAATGTTGGACCCGGGCGGCTTGCGCGTGGGGCAGTCTGAAACTTGGATGGCGTTGTTTGATTTGTACCGCGCTTCTGGCGAGCAAGACAAGTTTGAGCTGGCGGCGCTTCAGTTTGTGCAGCGCTTTGACCGCTCTGCACCGCAGTGGTTTTCGCTTCCGGAAATCGTCAAGTCATTGTCTGTGCAATCAAATATGCAGCGCCTGCAAGGGCCCGCTGCTGACTGGGTTTGCCCATCGGTTTTGGGTTTACAAACGGTAGCTACCCTGAAGGCAGCAATGGCTCGCGCGCCCATGCCTTGGCGACTGGATTGGAGCAAGCTTAAAACGATTGATCTTGTGGCTGTTGAGTCGCTGACCAGTGTGTTCAAACTTTGGGCTCAACAAACAGTGCAGCTTCGATTTATTGCAGAGGCGCAGCTGCAAAAGGTGCTGGCTTCTGCCACACCGTCGGGAGAAAGCGACACGCCGCAAGAGTGGTGGCAACTTCGCATGGAAGTTCAGCGCGTGACCCACCGCCCTGATGAGTTTGAGCTGACAGCACTTGACTTTTGTGTCACGTTCGAGCTTTCGCCTCCGTCGTGGGAGACGGGCAAGTGCGACTACAAATCGGTAGATTCACAAGGTCAGGCAACGTCAAGTCCCACGATCATTGGTGATGTATTCAAAGATTCCATATCGTCGATATTCAACGCAGCAGACGGTGACAGCTTGATAGACGGCCAAGGATCACAGTTTGGCGGCAATGTCTCGACGGTAGAGCTGTCAGGGCAGATCGAAGGCGATGTCATCACGGCGCTGGAACAGCTGGAGGCCAAGCTGATGGGCGCTGACATCATGATTATTTCGTGCGCCAAGTTAATACGCGTGGATTTTTCAGCGGCAGGCGCGCTGCTTAACTGGGTTTCAGCAAGGCAAAGCGAAAACCGTGCGGTTCAATTTTCGGACGTGAACCGTTTAATAGCAGCGTTTTTCAATGTGATTGGCATCACCGAACACGCCCGCGTCGTCGCGCGAAAAGACTGACGCTTTGGTCCTTGGCTAGATGCCGTCTTGATGGCCGTCTAGGCACTGGGCTGGCCGCATAACTGGGCTTTCTGACGAGGCACCCGCAAGCAACACCAAGTGCGCCCTGGTATTGCATTGGCAGGCGTTTTTATGGCTTACCTTGCGTGTTGCCAATAAGCTTTGCCTTCTCATGCTTACGCAGATTCTTGCGCAGCCAAGTTTTTCAACATTAACCCAAACGTTTAACGCAACACTTTCAGTGCCAGCGCTAAGTGCTTAATTTAGAACACTTTTTTCGCTTATAACTTTTTGAATTGTGCTCTAAGTCCTTGATTTCATTGAAAAAATTTGTTTCAGAGCGCTTGCAAGCCAGCACAATCCTGATACAGTGGGAGGAAGTGCAATTTAGTGGTAAAAAGTGCTTTTTAAGGATTTTTTGCAGTGTTTCAAGGTGCGTCATTTGTTGCTCTCGACACCAAGGGTCGGCTTTCAGTGCCGACCCGGCACCGTGACGTCCTGAGCGCGACGTCTGCCAGCCAACTCACTTTCACCAAGCACCCACACGGCTGTCTCATGCTGTTTCCCCGCAGTGAATGGGAAAAATTCAGAGACCGTATTGCATCCTTGCCTATGCAGGCGCAGTGGTGGAAACGTATTTTCCTCGGTAACGCCATGGACGTTGACATGGACGCCACAGGCCGGGTGCTGGTGTCACCCGAACTTCGCGCAGCGGCAGGCATTAGTAGAGATGTGGTGCTGCTAGGTATGGGTGGCTACTTTGAGTTGTGGGACGCAGCCACTTACGCTGCTCAGGAGGCTGAGCACATCAAGGCGGAGATGCCCGATGTTTTTAAAGATTTTTCTTTTTAAGACCGCTCGGTGACTGACGCATGGGCACACCGCACCGTCTTGTTAAACGAAGCCGTGGCAGCGCTTCGTATGATGCCGGACGAGCACTACATAGACGCAACGTTCGGGCGCGGTGGGCATTCGCGGTTGATCTTGTCGCAGCTCTCAACTGCCGGCCGCTTGACGGCGTTCGACAAGGATCCAGAGGCGAAAGCCGATGCGCAAACCATTACCGATGCACGGTTCACAATTCGCCAGGAAGGGTTCAACCACATCGCGTCGATGGCGCCGGGCAGTGCCGCTGGCTTGTTGATGGATTTGGGCATCAGCTCCCCGCAAATCGACAATCCAGCGCGTGGGTTTTCATTTCGGGGCGACGGCCCGCTGGATATGCGGATGGATACCACCCGAGGGCAAAGCGTGGCCGATTGGCTAGCCGATGCGTCGGTAGAGCACATGACCGAGGTGATTCGTGACTTCGGGGAAGAGCGGTTTGCTGGGCAGATTGCAAAGGCGATTGATCGTGTCCGCCAGGTCCGCGGCCGGATCGAGCGAACTGCCGAGCTGGCCGAGATCGTGGCGAGCGCAGTCAAAACCCGCGAGCCGGGTAAGGATCCTGCAACGCGCACGTTTCAGGCTTTTCGGATTTTCATCAACGCCGAGCTTGAAGAGCTCAGCCAGGCGCTTACCGCGTCGCTCACAGTCCTAAAGCCCGGAGGCCGCTTGGTGGCGATCAGTTTTCATTCACTCGAAGACCGCATAGTCAAGCAATTTATTGCGGAGCACTCACGCGAGGTGTTTGACCGCCGCGCGCCGTTTGCGGCGCCCAAAGCAATGCAGCTGACGTCACTGGGACGAGTCAAACCCAGCGAATCTGAAATTACTGGCAACCCACGCTCGCGCAGCGCGGTTATGCGCATCGCCGAGCGGACTGAGGTGAGCGCGTGACCCGCCTTAACCTCGTGCTGTTGCTCGCCGTAATGGCCAGCGCGTTTTATTTGGTGCGAACCCAGTACGAGTCTCGTCGGTTGTATGCAGAG
>JANMWH010000373.1:0-1585 GCA_031393945.1 Polaromonas sp.
GCCACCTGCACGTTGGCGCTGCCGCCTGCGGGCACATCTGCCCAAGACCAATGCGGCTGTGGCGTCATCACCGCCATGCCAATGCCGTAGCGCACGCTTTTTGCAGCGTTGATCAGCTTGACATCAAAAGCGGCCGGAGCCCCGACAAATTGGGCGCCAGGCGCTATTAAATTTAATGACAACCCACGCAGCGTGCCGTGGCATACATGCATGCCGACCACGGCGCTGCCGGCCAGTAAAAAAGTCAACAGGTAGCCTAAATTAAGCTGGTAGTTGATCGACGCCACCAACAGCACCAGCAGTGTTAGCCCCAGCATCCAGCCTGGCCGGGTGGGCAAGATGTACACCGTGCGCTGGGTAAGTGTGATGTGGTCACTGAGCGGCAGGCGGTTTTCAAACCAGGCGTGAAAGCGGGTTTGAAGATAGGTGGCGGGACTGCTGACTTTCAAAACTCCCTCTCCCGTTTGCGGGAGAGGGCAGGGGTGAGGGTGCGAGCAGCGTGCGCAGTGATGAAACCCTCACCCCAGCCCTCTCCCCCGTGGGGAGAGGGAGCAAGACAATTTAACAACACCATCATCAAGGCAAAGGCACCGCTGCCAGCATGGCGCGCACTTGCTCTTGCGCACCCCGGCCCGCGTCGCTGACAGGCACCAAGCGGTGCGCTGCGGTTTGCGGCAATACGGCGCTGATGTCGTCAGGCGCCACGTAGTCACGCTCATTCAGAAAAGCTTGCGCTTTGGCCGCGCGCATAACCGCAATGCCTGCGCGCGGGCTCAAGCCCTGTAAAAACCAGCGGCCCGAGCGCGTGGCGGCCATCAGGTCTTGCAGGTAGTTCAGCAATGGCTCTGAGGCATGCACTTGCCTAACTTGCTGCTGCAGTTCAAGCAAGTCGTGCGGGCTTAGTACGGCGGGCAGGTTGTCGACCATGTCGCGCCGGTCAGCGCCTTTAAGCAATTCGCGCTCGGCATCGCGGTCAGGGTAGCCGAGCGATATGCGCATGTGAAAGCGGTCAAGCTGCGATTCAGGCAGCGCGTACGTGCCCAGCTGGTCATGTGGGTTTTGTGTGGCAATCACAAAAAACGGCGTAGGCAGCGGGCGGGTGGCGCCTTCAATCGTGACCTGCTTTTCTTCCATCGCTTCGAGCAGGGCGCTTTGGGTTTTGGGGCTGGCCCGGTTGATTTCGTCGGCCAACAACACCTGCGCAAAAATAGGGCCGGGGTGAAAAACAAAGCTCTCTTTTTGGCGCTCGTAAATCGACACGCCCGACAAGTCACTGGGCATTAAATCGGCGGTAAATTGCACCCGCGAAAAGTGCAGCCCGAAAGATCGCGACAGCGCGTGCGCGAGCGTGGTTTTGCCGACGCCCGGCACGTCTTCAATCAGCAAATGCCCGCCTGCGAGTAGGCAAGCGACGCAATCTTGCACCTGCGCGGGCTTGCCAACGATCACCGTGTTAAGCTGATTTAGGAGTGTTTTCAGTTTTGTTTTTGCGTCCATTACGTTACGTTACCTGAAAACTACTTTGTCATTTTTCACGTCAATTTCAAGTCATGAACACCACTGGTTATTTCACCCACAAAGACTG
>JANMWH010000386.1:0-4149 GCA_031393945.1 Polaromonas sp.
TGTCCACTGGTCGGTAACGCGGTAATCAGCCGCCAAGCGCAAGCTGGTTGAGCTCAAGCTGGCAGGATTCAGTCCGCCCGCGGCAGCCGAGTTGTTTGCAGCACTGCCGAGTACGGCTGTGCCCGTGCTCGGATTGATCGCGTTGGTACCGAGTCCAAAAAAGCCTCCGCCCAAGGTGCTGTTGTTGGAAATCGTGGACTCGCCAGTAAAGCCCGCGTCTTCACGGGTTTGGCGAATGGACATATCCAGCTTTAATCGGTCAGTGGCCAGCCATGTAGCGCCCATTGCCAGCGACTCGCGCGATGGCTCGGTGACCACCGAGCGGTCTTTGCTTTGGCGGGCCAGAGCGTAAATCGACAAGTCCGCGCGCAGGGCGTAGCGGCCTGACAAGCCAGCTTCTTCTCGCCCTTCGCTGACCGATGCGGCGCTGTTGAAAAAGTTGCGATCAGCGCGCGAATACCAGCCCCGAGCGTCGAGTTCGCCAATTTTGTAGTTGGCTTCGATGCGAAGCGCGTTGCCGCTGCGGTCTTCGCGTATTTCACCTGCTGCGCCCGACACCGTTTGCGTGCTCAAGCCACCAACCGTATAGCGGGTCGACCTGGAATTGGCCACCTCAATAACGATTGCGCCGGTGTTGGTCAGGCTGCCAATCGTGCCCAGACGCAATGTGGCGTTCACGCTGTTCAAGCTGTAAGGCGATGCCGGGTTTTCGTCTTTGACAATGCTGCCGCCGACCTCAACCCGATCACCCAAACGAGCCTGGCCATCTACGCCGTAAGTCATGAAGCTGGGGCCGCCTTGCTCGACTTCATAGGTGATGCGGATGCTGACTGGATCGCCATTGATATCCAGGCTGGGCACCGGGCTTTTGAACAAAATACGGCCGGAAAATGGTTCGAAGGAATAGTCCACCAGGCGCTGCATGAGCTGGACGGTTTTAACCAGGCCCAACGCATTTTTATCGCGCGTAATGATCTCTACTTTTTCTGAATTGGCCAAGCCGGCGTTGCTGGCAACACTGAAAGGCCCGGACGTACCGTTGCCGCGATATTCTTCAATCAGTTGCTTGAGATTGTCAGAAAAAGCAAAGCCATTGACGAAGTAACCTGGCTGCTCGTAATGACCGCGCAAGCCGGTCGCGCTGCGGCTGTAAGCACCCAGGTCGCGGGTTTTGGCACCCGCTACTGCGCCGCCCCCAGTGAGTTGGCTAAAGCCGTCTCCGGTTGAAAAATCGCCCCACAGCGCGTAGCTTTTTCCGGAGTCCAGGCGAATGTACATGCGGCTTCGGCTGCGTGCATCAAACCCGGTAATGGCGGAGTCGCCGTACACAGGGTAGAAGCGATTCGGGTCCACGTCGCGCAGCAAGCGGCTTTTGGTGTCCTTGTCTGAATCGGCGGCCATGGTCAGCAGCAGATCGCCTTTGATCTTGCCTTTGATAAAAAACGCGGTGCGAACACCCGCGTTGCCTTTGCCGTTATCGAACTCGCGCGTCCAGCGGTTCAGCTCACGCTCGAAACCGTCATCTATGCGCACCGGAAAGATCTCCGCGCCAGACTTGCGCTTGAAATTAATAATGCCTTCAATCAAGCCAGCAGCAACCATGTCCCGGAGCTCGGGCAGGTATGACACCGTGCCTTCTGCAACCGCACTGCCTGCAGTGACGCGCATTTTCACATCAGCAGGCTCAGTTGGCGCTAGCAATTTGAAAGTGGCCACGCCGTCGGTGACTTTGATTTGCACGCCGGGCGTGATTTTGTCGACGTCGCGTCGGCTAGGGCCCAGCTCGTCGGTTGACGCGCCGGGCACCAAAATGCGGCCAGCGCTGTGTTCAACGGTAATCAGTGCCTCGCCCTTGAGCGGCGCGCCGTTTTTGTCGAACAACCGGATGGTGATGTCATTTGTGCTTTGCCCATCAGCTGGCAAATCGTCTTTTTCGACTTCAACTGTGAGTTTGGCCACATTGGCATTGACGCTGAAATCAACGCCACCAATGGCACCACGAAGCACCGATGACGGCGTGGTTTGCTGCGCATTCATCACGCCAGGCATGGCGGGCTGAAAGCTGGATGGCGGCGTTTGCGCATGCGCAAAGCCCGCCAACGTGCCGCAAACAAATGCGCAAGCCGCAGTGATTGGTGAAAACCGGCGTTTGCTGAGAATTAAAGAAGTCATATCGCTGGCCAAGTTGCGCGGGAGCTTCGTGGTTTGGGTGTTCATCTCACGTGCTCCTTATTTGGTTTCGCGCACATTAGCGCCACGGGTGTTGGAAGATGCCGTTGGAATTTGCGGCACAGGCGTGTTTTGCTCAGGCACTGAAGCTGCACCGCCGTTAGCAGGGCGAGGTGCGACCAAAATCTGGTCAGCACTGTTGGTGCCCTGCTGCGGATACCGCGGTGACTTGCCCTCCCATTTCAGTGCGGGCTGGCCTTTCTTTTCAGTACCAGGGGCACGTATTTCGCCCTTGGCGCGTCGGGCGCTGACTTGCTCCAGCACCGTGTTCGAGCACGAACCTTCGGCAAAGTCAGCCCTGACTAACTGACCGTTTTTCACGTCCAGGAACAAGCTATTAGCGTCGCCCAAGTTGCGGTTACTGGTGGTTGTCATGCGTGAGCCGCGCGGCATGGTCAACATGTCGACCGAAATCACGTGGCTCTTGGGCTGCAAGCCGCAGTAGCTGTACTTGCCTTCGCTGTCAGTGATGAAGTACGTGCCGTCGCTCAAGTACAAGCGCACGCCAGGCACGCCAACCTCTTCAGCGTCTTGAATGTGATTGTTGTTGCAATCCACAAACACTTTGCCTGCCACGCAGCCTTCGGATGTAAACACACCGGGTTCAACCTGTACTTTGGCGCGCGCTTCGTTAGACACCGCGCCATTGGCACGGGCTTGCGCCCGGTTGATACCGTCGCCTTGCAGCGAGCCAACACCCAAACGTACCTTGTAGAAGATAGACACTTCGGCATTCACCAAAATGTTGCCCGGGATGTTGAAGCTCAGCGCTGGGCCTGGGCTTCCGGTCGGGTCGGGCATTGGAATCAGCGCCACGCCTGCCGGGTTGCTGATTTGAGCCGTGCCCGGGATGTACTTGAAGCCTGCTGGCAACGAGTCGCCAATAACCGCGCCGTTCACAGCTGCGTTGCCAATGTTGCGAAGTCGCAGGTTGTACATCACCACATCACCAAACTCGGCCACTGGCTTGTTCACGGTTTTTATCAGCGCCAGTTTGCGCTGGTTGCCCGAATCAAGCGGTATGTGGTTATGAATGATGTCCCGATTGTTGGCGCCAATATTGAACGACAAGAAGTACGGCGTGGGCTGCGCACCGGTTGGCGCGCCTGGCTGGGCCTGTACCAGGAAGGCTGGCAACGGGCCGCCCGGCTGCGGCGGCAACGCGCCCGGCTGCGGCGGAATCAACGTTGACGGGCCATAGTTTGCAGGCGGTGTCACGCTGAGGTTGTAGACGCCCGGCGGCGCTGTTGGCGCTAAAACAAATTGATAGAACCCAGACGGCCCCACCGTCTGTGATGCGTTAGCAGCACCGCCTACCAAATCCCTGGCCGGATTGAAACCATCTGGGCCCGAAAACGTCACGATGGCACCCGGCACAGGGTTGCGCGTCACGGAGTCGTACACCACGCCGCTCGGATCGAGCGGCAGGTTCTGATCAGCCGTGTTCACGCCTGCGGTGACGCTGACGCCCGTGATTTTGCTGCGGTCTGTCGTTACGCCGTTGTTGGCCGTGATCACACTCTGGGACGTGCCGCCAGAAAAGATGGACGTGCCAGCTTCGTTGTAGAACACAATTTCGTATTTAGGCCCGCCAGCTGAAGTAGCTGCTAAATCACCCACTGTGTAGGCGCCGCTTGCGTCAGTTACAGGCCGATTCAGGGGGTTCGTGACCTCAGCAATGCGCACACCGGTGACTGGGTCGACAGCATAAACGGCCACACGAATGCCGGACACCAGCGTTTCGCCGATCTGATAAGTGTCGTCAATTGCGTTTTCACGCCACACCTTTCCAGAAATTGATCCGGGTTGAGCAGCCTCTACCGTCCGGTTTGAGACATTGTTGGCAGAGTTGGTGTCGTTGACCGCGCTGGTGGTGGCGGTGACGTTGACCACGCTGTTGGGCTGGGTAAAGCTGATCGC
>JANMWH010000391.1:0-4438 GCA_031393945.1 Polaromonas sp.
TGGGCATAGACACGGGTATTGATTTGGACAAGCTGGTTGATGCAGGGCAGTTCATCAGTGAATACTTGGGCCGCAAACCTAATTCGCGTGCAGCAACAGCTTTGCTCAACAAAAGGGCAGCTTGAGATGTGTGGATCAGAGTTACTTGCGTTGCCCGAAGGCGTTCAGAAAGTTGCGGCGCTTCTGCAGGCCAAAGGCCACCCCCATTTGCCCATCATGCTGGAAGACGCTGCGCGCACCGCACAGCAAGCCGCCGATGCGCTGGGTGTAGGCGTTGGTCAAATTGCCAAAAGCATTGTGTTTCGCCGCAAGTCAGACGACGTGGCGGTATTGGTCGTGACATCTGGCGACCAGCGGGTCGATGAAAAAAAGCTCGAAGCGCTGGTTTGCCAAGGCGGCGAAAGGTTGGGTCGAGCCGATGCAGCGTTTGTCAAAACCAAAACCGGGTTTTCTATCGGGGGTGTGTCGCCACTGGCCCATGCAACCGAGGTTGTCATGCTTGTAGATCAGTCGCTGCTCCGGTTTGACCAGATATGGGCCGCGGCGGGGCATCCGAATGCGGTGTTTCAATTAGCGCCGTCTGACCTTGAGTGGCTGACT
Source organism: Polaromonas sp. (assembly GCA_031393945.1). GTDB lineage: Bacteria > Pseudomonadota > Gammaproteobacteria > Burkholderiales > Burkholderiaceae_C > Polaromonas. The sequence continues at coordinate 601 of JANMWH010000391.1, forward strand.
GGCGCGCCTGTGGTGGATGTTGCCGTTAGTTCTGCTGGCGACACGTTGGTGCTACAAAACGCTATTAATACAGTAGCTGCTCGCGCCCGTAATTATTGGGCTAATGGCCAAATAGTGTCTCCCTGCATCTCGATTTGCCAAATGAGTGATGTTTCAGGTCTGTGTGAGGGCTGCTTCAGAACACGTGATGAAATTGCCACGTGGAGCAGCGCGGGCAACGACGCCAGGCAGGCCGCGTGGGCTCGCATTGAAGCACGTATCGAAGCGCGCGTAGCAGCGTCGCAAATTTGATTCATCGCCCGCCGTGAAGCAGATTACCTTTTACTTCGACTTCATATCGCCTTACGCGTATCTGGCATTCAAAAACTTGCCTGAAGCGCTCACCGGCATCAGCTACAGCGTTGTCTACCAACCGGTTTTGTTCGCTGGCTTGCTTAAGCACCACGGCCAGCTTGGGCCCGCAGAAATCGCCCCCAAGCGCGACTGGACGTATCGGCAAGTCATGTGGCTGGCAGCCAAGCTAGGTGTGCCATTGCAAATGCCAGCGGGCCACCCCTTCAACCCGTTGCCGCTGCTGCGCTTGGCGCTTGCCTGCGGCGAGCGGGCGGGCGACACCAACCGCTATGTTTGCGAGTTTATTTTTAATCATGTGTGGACCAGCGGCGCCGACATGAGTGATGCCGAGCGCTTTGACGCATTGGTGGGTGAGCTGAAGCCGCGCCACGCTTTGCAAAGCGACGAGGTTAAAAACAGTTTGAAGGCCAACACAGACGCGGCCATTAAAAAACACGTTTTTGGCGTGCCGACTTTTGAGGTGGACGGCAAGCTTTTTTGGGGACTTGATGCGCTGCCGATGCTATGCGACTACTTGCTTGGCGGGGTTTGGTTCGACGGCAGTGGCTGGCAAAACGCGTCTTTAATTCCCATCGGAGCCGCTCGCCCAGGCACTTGATGTGGCTGGTGTTTTCCCTAGTCGAATTCGCATGTTGAAATGTCGGTGTCGGGTTTCCCCTTGACTTGTCAGCGCCGCATAAGTTTGGCGCAAGCCCCTGTTAGTTTCACGTCAGACCTTGGTCAGCAGGCTGCAAAATAATGTGAGCAACTTCCAACTTGGAAGCTCAAATTTTTTGGAGACATCTATATGGCAACACCAGCAGTCGACAACCGACCGATGACCCCCGAGCAGAAGAAAGTGATTTTCGCTTCTTCGCTGGGTACGGTTTTTGAGTGGTATGACTTTTACTTGTACGGCTCACTGGCCGCGATTATTGCCAAGCAATTTTTCTCGGGTCTAGACCCATCAGCTGCATACATTTTTGCGCTGCTGGCGTTTGCTGCCGGCTTTTTGGTTCGCCCATTCGGCGCACTGGTATTTGGCCGCTTGGGCGACATGATTGGCCGCAAGTACACCTTCTTGATCACCATTGTGATCATGGGTGCGGCAACTTTCGTCGTCGGATTGCTTCCTAACTACGCCACCATCGGCATTGCGGCTCCTATCATTTTGGTAGCGTTGCGCATGCTGCAAGGTTTGGCTTTGGGTGGTGAGTACGGCGGTGCTGCTACCTATGTGGCCGAGCACGCGCCACAAGGCCAGCGCGGTTTCTACACGTCATGGATTCAAACCACAGCAACGCTGGGTTTGTTTTTGTCACTCATGGTGATTTTGGGCGTACGCCAGGCAGTGGGCGAAGCCGCTTTTGCTGACTGGGGCTGGCGCGTTCCGTTCCTGGTGTCAATTTTGTTGTTGGGCGTGTCGGTTTATATCCGTTTGTCAATGAATGAGTCGCCAGCCTTCCAGAAAATGAAGTCAGAAGGCAAGACATCAAAAGCACCGTTGTCTGAGTCTTTCGGCCAGTGGCGCAACCTGAAAATCGTGATCATTGCGCTGCTCGGCCTGACGGCTGGTCAAGCGGTGGTCTGGTACACCGGCCAGTTCTACGCATTGTTTTTCTTGACAACGATCGCCAAGGTTGACGGAATTACTGCCAATCTGCTCATTGCAGCCGCGTTGGTCATTGGCACACCGTTCTTTATTTTGTTCGGTATCCTGTCGGACAAGATCGGCCGCAAATCGATCATCATGGCCGGTTGCTTGCTGGGTGCGTTGACGTACTTCACCATTTTCCCAATGCTGCTGCAGTACGCGAACCCAGCGCTGAAGAAAGCCCACGACACCGTGACCGTTAGTGTTACCGCTGACCCAGCAACTTGCTCGTTCCAGGGCAGCCCGATTGCACGTGACATTGATTTCACCAGCTCTTGCGACCGTGCAAAGCGCGTGCTTGCACAGGAATTCATTCCGTACAAGAACATCGCTGGCCCTGCAGGTTCAACCGCAACCGTGCAAATTGGTACTGCTACTATTGCTTCGTTGAATCCAACGTTGAATGAAAAGCGCAATGCGTTTTCTGCTGAAAGCGCCAAGGGCATCGCAGACTTCAAGAAATCTGTGCTTGACGCGGCAAAATCCAATGGCTTGACTGCCAAGGCTGACGACAAGTCTATGAACAAGGTCATGATTGGAGCCCTGCTGGTGTTCCTGGTGATTTTGGTGACCATGGTGTATGGCCCCATCGCAGCTATTTTGGTTGAGATGTTCCCTACCCGTATCCGCTACACGTCGATGAGCTTGCCGTATCACATTGGTAACGGCTGGTTCGGTGGTTTGTTGCCAACGACAGCGTTTGCAATGGTGGCCGCCACGGGCGACATTTACTACGGTCTGTGGTACCCGGTCATCGTTGCCGCTGGCACCTTCATCATCGGCATGTTGCTGGTCAAAGAGACCAAAGACGTCGACATTTATGCCAACGACTAAATCAGTCACGGCTTGACAGCCTGAATGCGGTCCAGGCGCAGCAGGCTTTTTAAACACAGGCTTCTGTCAAAATGGCAGAAGCCTTTTCACTTTGCGGCCCCGTTTTTTGGAGATTGACATGTGGAAACTTGTGGTGGGATTCATCGTTTTTGCGGCCTTGGCACTCTACATGTTGAGCCGGGGCGGCAGTATTGACCTGAGTGGCGAAAAACACGGCGCAATTGGCAGGCAGCCTGCCGTTACTACTGTTGGTGCCGTTGTAAAAATCGGTTAAATTACGTGCGGAGCAGACGTGGTGGCACTTTCTGGTTCACGCAGCGCGCTCAAAGAACCGTATTTTTAGTCGCCATCTAGGGAACCACTCGCCGATGATTTATGCAAAAACTCCGGACGGTATAGCTGCCAGGCAAGCGCACAGTGCGGAAATGAGTCCGCGCCAAAGAGCAGCTTTCATCATGTTTGACGGTAAACGCGATTCTTCGGAGGTAGTCAAAGCGACCAGCGGTATTGGTGTGACCGACGCTGATGTTCAACATTTGGTTGACGCTGGGTTTTTGGCCGAAACTGAAGCCTCTGCAACAGCCGCCAAGGTGCAAGCCGTAAACGATCAACTTGCGCCGCTGGCATCACCGGGCGGTGGTCTTCCATCCGCTTTGTCGCAGGCTAACTACTCAACGGCTTATCCTATCGCGACGCGTCTCACGTCGGGGTTGGGCTTGCGAGGTTTCAGGCTAAACCTCGCGGTTGAAGCTGCCGGAGACCTCGAAAAACTCAAAGAACTGGCGCCGCGAATCAAAGACGCTGTGGGTGCTGAAAAATTCAAAGAACTCGAAGACGCGCTGTACTCTTACTAGCGTCAGCGTTAAGCGAGACAGTCGCTCGACAAGATACCCCCAATGCCGACTTTGCGCGGCCAACTGCCTAGAATGTTTGACCTCTTCAGGAAAGTAGTCACTCATGTCTCAGGGAACCATCCGCATTCGCGGAGCACGTCAGCACAACCTCAAAAACATTGAC
>JANMWH010000430.1:0-2870 GCA_031393945.1 Polaromonas sp.
CTTGCCCACTGTCAATAATTTTGCCTTTGGCCAATGGCGCCAAACCGCCATCGGCTCGCTTGAGCTGTACGTCACCGGCAGTGAACTGGGCTGTGCCTGCAGCGGCTAAGGCTTGGGGCGCGAAAGCACTCGACAGAGCAAGTTCCAATGCAGTAAGAAGTGGAAGCTTGAAATATTTCACGGCGCGCGCCTGTTGAAAATAGTGGTCAACACTATTAAAAATCACGCCGCACATTGACCGAAACGGCGGTGCGTTTGAAGTCAGAAATCACGACATTGGACTTGACCCTGCTCAGCTGCAGCTGCGGGGTCACCTTCCAGTTTTTGGCGGGTGTCCAGTTCAGGCCCAAGTTCAGGTTGAGTTGATCGTCTTTGCGCGTCACTAAAAACAAGGGGTCTACGGCGCCGTATTGGCGATTTTCATAAGCCAGTGTGGCGAACAGGGCGGTGGCGGGGCTCAAGGCAAACTGCGCGCCTGCTCGAATGCCAAACAGCTTGTGCCCAAGCTGGCCAAAACGGTCATCGTCCGGCCGTTCAGTACCGAAGTAGCCGCCGCCGTAGGCTAACAAGCCGCTCGGAAAAGCGTGGGCGTAAGAAGTCCCCAGCACGATGCGTTCAGAGTTGCGCACGTCTTGCTCGGGGTAGCGCAGCTTGGCCCACTGCAGATAACTGCTGATTTGCCGCATGCCGTCGAGCCGGTAGGTCCATTCCCCGACCAGGCCGGCTTGTTGCCGGGAAGTGGTGTCATCCAGGCTGTTGGTGCCGACTTGCACTACGCCTGAGAACTCATGCTTTTCGTAGCGATAGCTTGCCCCAGCGCTGGCATCGGCTTGTGCGCTGTTGGTGTTGTCGGTTTTGACATGGTCTTTCACCACGCCAGACAAATTGCCGATCAGCGACAGGCGTGAATCCACTACGTAGCGCACCGACAAGCCCCCGCCCAAGCTGGCGTAGGTATCTTTAGTGGCCACGCCGGACTTGTTTAACGTGAACACCAAGCCGCCAAATGCAGGCACTGCTACGTTGGCATTGCTAGGGGCGCTGTTAATGTTGGTGTCGTAACCCAGGCTGGCTTCAACGTAGCCGCGCACGGCTGAGCGGCCCTCGTCTTCGGCACGGTCAATGGCTTGTAAAAACTGGTCGATGGTGGCGCTGGCTTCTGGCGGCAGGTTGCCTTTTCGCGTTTCCAGCAGCAGTTTGCGCGCGCCTTGCGTGTCGCCGACAGCGAATAGCGCCCGACCCAGCTCGGCTCTGGCTCGGGTGTTGTCGGGTTGTACAGCCAAAGCGCGCTCTAGGGCAAACACGGCGCGCGTGAATTGATTGGTTTCGTTTGCGGCAATGCCCAGCGTGGTGTCAAAGTCGGCGTCGCCTGCGCGCGCCAGTTCAAGCGGCTCCAGCAGGTCAAAGGCCTGATTGGCCTGGCCGCTTTCAATTAAAGTCCGAGCTTTTTTTACGACGTCATCAACTTCGGCGAAAGCCATGGGCGCCAGCGCGATTAATGCTGCTGTCAGCCAGCAGCGAACAGGCGCTAGTGAGTTAAACCGTGGTAGCAGCGACGTATTAAAGTGGCAATTCATAGTGTTTTTTCAGTAACAAAGCGTTCCGGGAGAGCTTACTACTAACACTGGCTTTAAAACTGGCTTTTTACACTTTTTTCAGTTTGGGGCGGCAGTTTTTGAACGCTCAGGGCTTGCACCTTACTGGTGCGGGTGATGGCTTTTGAGCTTGTTGTGAAGGGTTAATACGGTTGCAGCCCTCGATTGCCAAGCTTTAATATAAGCGCTCACTTATATTTAATTTAACAGGACAAGTTCTGCCGTGCAAACCGCCCACCAAATCGAACAAACTCAGGTTTTTGAATCTGCAGCCGCCTTGTTTGCTGTGCTGGCCACGCCCATGCGTTTGCGGGTGCTGTCGGCGGTGTGCACGCAAGAAAAATCGGTGAGTCAACTGTTGCTTGAAATCAACACCACCCAGCCAAATTTATCTCAGCATTTGGCCGTGCTGTCGCGCACAGGCGTGCTGGCCAAGCGCAAGGTGGGTACGCAGGTTTTTTACAGAGTGCAGAGCGAAAAAGCGGTCGCCTTGTGCCGCAGTGTGTGTATGCAGATCGCCATCGAGATGGAAGACGACAGCGTGGCCCCCGGGCAGGGCTTGGTGCTGCAATGATTCGCAGTGCTTTCATTCAACCCGCGCCAGAAAATTTTCTGACGCGGCAGCACATCAGCCAGCTAAAAGCAGGCCGGCGTGGTTTTTTAACCGGTGTTTTGGCCGCGGCTGTTGCTGGCGCCCAAGCGCAAAGCCAAGCACCCGGAAAACCCTCAGCCCCCAATTCGGCTGGTGACCCGAACATTTTGAACCTGCCGGCTCACAGCAAAGGCTTGGGCATGCCAGTGGCTGCGCGGCCCTATGGCCTGCCGAGTGAGTTTGAAAAAAATCTGCAGCGCCGCGAGAGCCCGGGCCTGACGCGGGTGGGCGCGGCCAGCGTAAGTTTTAGCCCCCTGCAATCGTTGTTCGGCATCATCACGCCCAGCGGCTTGCATTTTGAGCGGCACCACCAAGGCTGGTGGGACATTGACCCATCAAAACACCGCTTGATGGTTAACGGATCGGATGAGCGCATGCTTAAACGCCCCATGGTGTTTGACATGGACGACATCATGCGCTTGCCCAGCGTCAGCCGCATGTGTTTTATTGAATGTGGCGCTAACACCGCTATGGAGTGGAGCAACACCGCCGTGCCCACTGTGCAATATACCCACGGCATGATCAGCTGCAGCGAATTCACGGGCGTACCGCTCATGACGCTGCTTGACATGTGTGGCGTCGATTTTAAAACTGCCAAGTTTGTACTGGCTGAAGGTGCCGAC
>JANMWH010000338.1:0-3152 GCA_031393945.1 Polaromonas sp.
GCGTCGAGCAAGTGCACCATGGCTTGGGCGTGTAGGGGGTCTGCGTAGTTGGCCAGGCAGATGTTGAGTGTTGGTGGGATCACTTCGGGCAATTCAATTTAGGTTTATTCACTATTAATTAAGGAGCTGCTTACGCCAGTATTAATTGGGCTACAGGGCTTTTTGATACTGGTTTTGCGGGTACTTAGTGCCAGTTAGGCGACTTTCTAGCCTAGTTTACTTGCCCGCAAGATACGTCGACTTGAACTGAATCAAAGCCGCTTGGTACTGCGAGCCTCCCACCTCGGCCAGGTTGCTGTGCGCCCCGCCCTCCACCGCCAGCCACTGCTTGGGCGCGTTGGCGGCGGCAAACAGCTTTTGCCCCAACACGATGGGCACGGTGGTGTCTTGCTTGCCATGAATCATTAAAACGGGGGCCTGCACCTGGGTAATTTTGTCGATAGATTCAAAGCGCTGGGTGTTGAACTTGGCCAGCAAGCCGGCGAAAAATCCCGCCTCGCGGGCTACGTCGGTAAAGCTGGTGATGGCTGATTCCAAAATCAGCACGCCGTACTCTGCGGGTGCCTGGTGGCGGCTGGCCACATCGACTGCTACCCCGCTGCCCATGCTGTGCCCGTACAGCACGCGCTGCGCGGCGCGGGGCTCTCGGCGCTGCAGCTCGGCAAAGGCCGCGTCAGCGTCTTGCAAAATGGTTTGCTCAGACGGTGTGATGACCGTGCTCTGGCCCCAGCCGCGGTATTCCACGGCCAGCACGGCAAAACCGGCCTCGCGCAGCGCATCAATCTTGCGCAGGTTTTGCGGCAAATTGCGAAAGGTGCCGTGAAAGTACAGGAGCGTCGGGGCGGCTTTATCGGGGTGCGGCAGCCACCATATTTCTACTTGTTGCGGGGAGTTTGTTTTGCTGGGCGGGTTAGCGGATGCGTCTGCGTCTGCGGGAGCAGGCTCAGCGACTTTCAAGCTGGTTGCCGCTGGTAGGCTTAAAAAGTAGCGTTCGTCGCCCTTGCGCAGGCCGGCAAAATCGGCAGGCACGCCGGGCGTGGCGCGGTAGATGATGCTTCGCTGCTTGACGTCAAGCCAGGCGCAGCCGCTGGCCGACAGCAATAAAAACGACAACAAAAGCACTAAAATCCCGCCTTGCGTATGTGCGCTAGCCCACATAGCAGCCCCGGCCGCCCTACTTCCCATCTGTTGATTTTCAAGCACTGTTGTTTTTGTTATGAATAAGTTTTTTGCCATCGCTTTCGGCCTGATTGTGGCCCAGTTTTCCAGCCAGGCGTTGGCCCAGTCGGCCTTGTCTTCGCTTGTTGGCGAGGGCAATGTGCTGCGTTTGCAGTTAAGCCCTTTTAGCTACCACTGGGCCAAGCGCGACCCCGAAGATCGCAACGTTTTCTTGATTGGTGTGGAACGAGAGCATCCGAACGGCAAGATCGACGGCATTTCATATTTCAGCAATACCTTTGGGCAAGACAGCGTGTACTTCTTTCCCTTTGGCGCCGTGTACAAAGGTATTTTCGGCATGCCCAAGCTGTCGGTGAAATGGACGGCCGGCATCATTTACGGCTACAAAGCGCCGTTTGAGAAAAAAGTACCGCTCAACTACAAGGGCTTCGCGCCGGCGATTATCCCGGCGGTTACCTACGACTTCAGCCCGAACTGGTCTGGGCAACTTAACTTGCTGGGCACGCAGGGCGTGATGTTTCAGTTCAATGTGCCGATGAATTGAGTGCGGTCGCGTCAGCTTTTTGACTATTAATTTAGGAGCTGTTCGCACCCGTATTAATTGGGCTACAAGCCCAATCAGCCTCTATTCGAAGCAGATTTAGCCCACAACAGCCGCCTGCAGCCGCTGCGCACAACTCAGCGCCTGCGCTGCGTCACGCGCCTCAACCATCAATCTTAAAAGCGGCTCAGTGCCACTGGCGCGAATCAGCACTCGGCCGGTTTGGCCAAGCTCGGTGTTGATGGCGGCGGTCTCCGTTTTTAGCAGCGCGTTGCTCGCCCAGTCCTGCCCGGGCTTGAGGCGAACATTGATCAGCGTTTGCGGAAACAGCGTCAAGTCACCCAACAGCTCGGCGATGGTTTTGCCGCTGCGTACGCAGGCCTGCAACACTTGCAGTGCGCTAACCAGGCCATCACCAGTTGTGTGTTTGTCTAGCGCCAGCAAATGGCCCGAACCTTCGCCGCCCAGCAGCCAGCCGCGCTTTTCAAGCTCTTCGAGCACATAGCGGTCGCCCACCTTGGCGCGCACCAGCTCCACGCCTTTGCGTTTTAGGGCGATTTCAACGGCCATGTTGGTCATGAGCGTGCCGACTGCGCCAGGCACGTTTTCGCCCCGGGCCAGGCGCTCGTTGACCATCAAGTACAGCACCTCGTCGCCATTGAACAAGCGGCCTGTGCTGTCGATTAGTTGCAGCCGGTCGGCGTCGCCGTCGAGCGCAATGCCGTAGTCGGCTTTGTGGTGCTTGACCGCCGCTATCAGTGCCTCCGGGTGGGTGGCGCCAAAGCCGTCGTTGATGTTGAGGCCGTCTGGCGCGCAGCCGATGGCGATGACTTCAGCGCCCAGCTCGTGAAACACTTTGGGCGCTACCTGGTAGGCCGCGCCATGTGCGCCGTCGACCACAATTTTTAGGCCCTTCAGCGTCAAATCATTAGCGAAGGTGCTTTTGCAGAACTCGATGTACCGGCCAGCAGCGTCGTCTAGCCGCTTGGCTTTGCCCAGCGCGGCTGAGTCGGCCCACACGGCCGCTTCAAGCAGCTCGGCCTCAACCGCATGTTCCCAAGCATCGCTGAGCTTGGTGCCCTGCGCGCTGAAAAACTTGATGCCGTTGTCTGCAAAAGCGTTGTGGCTGGCGCTAATGACCACGCCCAGGCTGGCCCGTTGCGCACGCGTCAGGTCGGCCACGCCGGGCGTGGGCAGCGGGCCTAACAGCACTACGTCAACGCCAGCGGAGTTAAAACCTGATTCGAGCGCGCTTTCCAGCATGTATCCCGATATGCGGGTGTCTTTGCCAATCAGTACCGTTGGCCGTGCTTCCGTGCGCTTGAGCACGCGGCCCACCGCGTGCGCCAGGCGCAGCACAAAGTCAGGCGTAATGGGCGGCTGACCGACCGTGCCGCGAATGCCGTCGGTGCCAAAGTATTTTCTGGGCATG
>JANMWH010000011.1:0-11551 GCA_031393945.1 Polaromonas sp.
TGGCAACACCACGGTGGCGGTCACGCCCTGGGCGCTGCTCGGGCCGTTGTTGGTGATGCTGACCGTGACCGTCACGGTCTGGCCCGGGGTGGCCGCGCCTTGCGGGCTCAAGGTGATCGCGACGTCGGCGCTGCTGGTGACTGGCGTGACCACCGGAGCGGTGTTGTTTCCTGGCACCGGATCAGGGGTGTTGCTGGCGCCCACGGCGGTGTTGGTCACGTTGCCTGTGCTGGCGGTGACGCTGGCGTTGACCACCAGAGTCAAGGTCTGACCCAGCGCCAGGCTTGTCGTCACGGCGGCGGCGCTAGCGCCGCCCACCGTAGCCGTAGCCTGGTTGGAGCTGGCGCTAATTAAGGTCAACCCGGCGCTCAAGACATCAGTAATCGTCACGTTCTGGGCCGTGCTCGGGCCTAAGTTGACCAGCGTCACGGTGTAGCTGACGGTCGAGCCTTGAATCGCCGGGCCGCTGATGACTTTGCCGACGCTTAAGTCGGCGCTGCTGGTCACACCGAGAACGGCAGATACGGTGGAGCTGTTGGAGCCAACCGACGTCGTTAGCGAACCAGATGGAATTGTGTTGGTAAGCGACCCAGATACAGAACTGGTCACCACCACGCTTAGCGAGCAAGAAGCGTTGGGGGGAATTAATGTGCCTTGGGCGAGAGTCACCGTACCCAAACCAATAGTCGCACTAGCGGTTCCCGGATTACAGCTGGTCGAGGCTACAGAGCTGAAGTTGACCAAACCTGCAGGGTAGACGTCGACCAGCGGTGCCGACAAAGTCGCAGACACCAGCGTATTGCTATTGGTGATGGAAATGGTCAGTAGCGCGGTTCCGTTCGCAGAAATGCTACTGACAGAAAAACTTTTGGAGAGTGACGGTCTTGAGGGCGTGACCGAGTCGACGTCTTTGGCAGAGCAAACCCCGGCTGCGCACGATACAGCATCAGGGTTAGTGTTGGTCACACTCGCAGGAGGCGAAATTATTGCGGTATTGGTGACTTGGGTCTGCCCATGAGCTGACGAGAAAACAAAAACAATCAGGCAGAGCGTTGCTAAGTGCGCCAGCGAAAACTGTGCACAACGAACCAAACGCGACAAAAACATGTAAAAGCTTGACGCTTTAACTGAGAACAACCATTACCTTTAACAAGCCCAACAGCGTCGCGGGAGACAATCACCGCCGCGGGTTGTGTGAATGTAAATGTTTTTTGGTGACGAACCGCGCCTCGCAGTTAGCTTAACTTCAAACACCGTGCAAAAAATCACACACCACACATTTTGAAGTATTTTAATCGAGTAGTTTGGCAGAAAGCCATCGCAATCTTATGATTTAAAACAATATTTAATGCATTCGCAGCTCGAAATAGCGGAGAACTGCTACGACCACATATTAAATAAACGACCCAAATCAAGATGCAACTTTTCCGCCACACTTATCGGCATCAAATTTTAGAATTGCGCAAAAGTACTATTTTCAAACACTTAAGACAACCAACGAGCACGTGTTTATCGCGAGGAAATCGCGCAACTGTGAAATCGACTTGATCCTGGGCGGACAGTGAGCAAGCAAGCAAACCAACCAGTCAACGCGCAAAACCGTGTGTTAATTTTAAGACTAATTTGGTGCTTGGAGGCCATTCGCTAGGGTACAGCGGCCTCTGTTTTGACGGGTATCGAAACAAATGAAGATGGTGGCCTGGGGCGGAATCGAACCACCGACACAAGGATTTTCAATCCTCTGCTCTACCGACTGAGCTACCGGGCCAAGCCTCGCAGTATATAACAAAACATCAAGCGGATCCGCCGCGCTTGCTGCGTGTCAAGTCCACACCCAACTGCTTGAGCTTGCGGTAAAGGTGCGTTCGTTCCAGCCCGGTTTTTTCAGCCACTCGGGTCATTGATCCGCCCTCTTTTGCCAGATGAAATTCAAAATACGCTTTTTCGAACTCGTCCCGCGCATCACGAAGCGGTTTTTCGAGCATGAAGCTTTGTTTAGCTTGGGGCCCAATTTCGACAGCGATGGGCAAACTGCTACCGGTCATTGCTGCCTCAACCGTGAGTTCTGTAGCAACAGCGGCATAGGTCACGCTTACTGGCTTTTTACCAACGGCTTTGGTCAACCCCAACTCAACTGCTTTGAGCAGCTTTTGCAAAGTAATCGGTTTTTCGAGAAAAGCGATTGCGCCAATCTTCGTGGCTTCGACCGCCGTGTCAATGGTGGCGTGACCACTCATCATAATGACTGGCATGCTGAGCAATCCTGCGGCCGACCACTCCTTAAGCAACGTTACGCCATCGGTGTCTGGCATCCAGATGTCGAGCAGCACCAAATCGGGCTTGCTTCGATTTCGCGCTGCTCTGGCCTCGGCTGCGTTCTCTGCGAGCTCTATTTGATGGCCCTCGTCGTTGAGAATTTCCGAAAGCAGGTCGCGTATTCCCAGCTCGTCATCGACCACCAGAATATTTGCCATGATGTTAGTTTGTGCCCTACCGGTTATTACTTAGATTTAACTACCCTGCCACTGCGAATGATAACGACACTTGAGCACCCAACACCTCACCGTTGAGCATGCGGTTAGAAATATCTATGCGGGCCCCGTGTTCGTCCGCGATTTTTTTAACCACTGCCAAGCCCAATCCAGTGCCTTTTACTTTGGTAGTCACGTAGGGCTCAAACGCACGCTTAAGAATATGGTCAGCAAACCCGCTGCCGTTGTCTTTCACAATTAACCGAACGCGTTTTACCGACTCTGCAAACTCAGTCGTGATGCTGACTTGCCCGCGCGGCGCACCGGACTGCAGGTTGTTCGCATCTTGGGCGTCTTGCGCGTTTTGGAGCAGGTTATGAATCACTTGGCGCAACTGCAGCGGGTCGCCCGTAATGAAAGGCGCTTTGGGGTCAAGCACCACTTGCACGGCAGACGACCCCTCTGGCTCGTTTGCATACAGTTGCATGACATCGCTGACCAATGCATTTAAATCCACAGGAATCAGCTGTGCAGCCGGCAAGCGCGCATAGTCTCTAAATTCGTTAACCAGCCGCTTCATGGCATCGACTTGATCAACGATGGTTTTGACCGACTTGGTCAGCAGCTTTTGCTCAACCTCATTTAACTTACCCGTCAGCTTCATCTCAAGGCGCTCGGCAGATAGCTGTATGGGTGTTAGCGGATTTTTTATCTCATGCGCCAGCCGCCGGGCCACTTCACCCCACGCTTGCGCTCGCTGGGCAGACACCATTTCCGAGACGTCATCGAACACCAGCAAAAACTCTTCTGTGCCAGGCATTTTTGCCCCTCTGGCTATCAGCGTGGTCGCATTGTCAAGCGCGCCGGGCTCTGCGGCATTTAGCTCGAACGACTGCTGCCACTGCTCGCCATGCGCGCTGTGGTCGTCGCTCAAAAAGTCATCGAACTGAGTTTTGACTTCGGCAGCAAACATCTGCAGGCCAGGCACTTCGGCCAACAGTTTGCCTTGGTAGGCTGCCAGCGGTACACGCAAGATCCGTGTGGCGCCAGGGTTGCTCGATTGAATGCGGCCCATCACATCCAGCACCACAACGCCTGCTGTTAAATTATCAAGAATCGTTTGCAAGTTGGCGCGTGCTGCATCTACCTGGCTCATGCTCAACTGCACCGCATTGCGAGCATCGCCAAGCTGCTGCGTCATGTCAGCAAACGAGCGGGTCAGCCCGCCCAATTCGTCTTTGCCCAGCAGTGCAGCTTTAGGTGTTAAGTCGCCCAGCGCCACCTGCCGCACACCGTCGGCCAACAGCAGCAAGGGCTTGGCCAATTGGTTGCCCAACACCACGGCCAGCAGCACCGCGCTGAACACCGCCAAAAACAAGCTTAAAGTCAATGTGCCAATGTACATTTTGCGCAAGCCGCCGCGTGCCAAGGCTCGTTCCTGGTATTCGCGATAGGCCTCTTGCACGGCGATAGCATTGGCCGCCAGCGCGGGCGGAATGGCCTGAGTCACCTGCAAAAATCTGACCTCCCCAGCAAAGCCCACCCCCGCCGAGCTGACCAACGCAATTGCCTTGATGCGGGCCGCTGGCGGCGCCAACCCCGCGCCTGGCTGCGTTGGTGCGGCCTCACTGGTCACCGGCAGCAGCTCATCCAGGCCTTCAATTTGGGTCACCACGCGCTGCGCTCTGGCGGCGCGAAATTGCTGGGCAGCCGGGCGCTCAGGGCTGATAGAAAAGCGAGAGTCGCCTGCGCTGGCAATGACTTGCCCAGATGCTGTCCACAGCACTACATCGGAGGCAGAAAGTTGATCACGCAAACGCTCAAGCGACAAGCCGGCCGTTGCCTCGGGGGTTTCAGAAATTTGACTGGCCGCTTGCCGGGTTCGGCTGGCCAGCTCAAGTGACAAGCCATCAAGCGCAGCGCGGCCAAGGTTAAGACCCGAGTCCAGCGCGCCTTCTACTTTGACATCAAACCAGCTTTCAATTGAGCGTGACACAAACTGATAAGACACTACGTAAATCATCAACCCTGGCATCAACCCCACCAGCGCAAAAATAGCGGCCAGTTTGACCAGCAAGCGGCTGCCAAAACGCCCCTTGCGCAAGCGCAGCACCAGCCGCAGCACGATCCAGCCAATGACCAGCACTAAAAGCGCTGCCACCACCACGTTGAGCACGAGCAGCCGCGCGTAATTGCGCTCGTACAGTTCACGATTGCCAGTTGCTTGCGTCAGCAAAAACAGCAGAACCAAGGCCAGCGCGGCCATCGCCCCCGTACCTACGCCAACTGTCCAGCGAAAAGCAGCGCTGCTTTTGACAGAACTAGCGGCTGGCGCAGTCACTTGGAAGCTGCCCACAACTGCACACGCATCATGGTGCTATCGCCTTGGGCTTATCAGGCAGTGCGAGTGGCGGACGCAAAGAGCCAAGCTGCAGAGGTTCGGCGTGCCTGAGGGTAATGGCCCACTCCTTTTGGCCGGCCACCCCAATTTGGAATGGCCGTGGCAATTGAGCCAAGTCCAAGTTGAATTTGAACTCAAATTGGTAAGTTGCCTCAGGGTCGATGTCAGAATTTTCGGCAATTTTCCAACGTGAAAAGCGTTGCACTGACGCCAATGCGTCGGCCAGCGAGTCGTAGTTTTGACTCAGCGACGATCGCAAGCCAATGCCGCTGTTGGCGCTACCGGCGGGTCCGTTGTACACGTTGATGCGCCAGCGGCGTGTGAGTGGCTGAAACGCCAGGCGGATGGTGCGGGTAGCGCTACTTACCCGGCGATCTGTCCAATACCATCGACTTTGGTAAAAGTCGGCTTCAGCAACGAAAAACAGCGCAATGCCCTTCATCAGGGCGTCTTCTACCACCTGTGGAACATCAAACTTAACCGAAGCAGACAGGTAAATGCCGTCGTCGGCGCGTTCAACTTTGAGCTGATTGAGCTCAGCTGCTGACCCGGACCAAGAAGCACAAACGAGCAATGCACCAACAAAAACTACCCGAACGCGTTGTGCCCACTGCTCAGGCAGGTTGTTTTTTAAACCGCGCGTAATAAAAACCATCGTGCTCACGGAGTAAATTGTCCGGGAAGTCCGCCCCCAGCGGGCTGCTTTGGGGCAGTAAATGCCCAGCGGAGGGCATTAAAACAGCGTCGTTGTGGTTTGCAAGAAACGTTTGCGCCTGAGAAGCGCCTTCAGCCTTGAAAATTGAGCAGGTGCAGTACACCAGTTGACCGCCCGGCTTGAGCAAAGGCCAGAGCGTTTTAAGAAGCAGCGCTTGCACGCTTGCCAATTGAGCAATATCGCTCGGGCGGCGCAGCCAGCGTACGTCTGGGTGGCGGCGCACGATGCCTGACGCCGTGCAGGGCGCATCCAACAAAATCCCGTCGAACAGCCGGCCGTCCCACCAATCGGCGGGCTTGGCTGCATCACCGACCAGCACGTTAGCCGCCAGCCCCAGCCGAGCCAGGTTAAGAGTGATGGTTTTGCAGCGCTGGGCATCAATGTCGAGCGCCGTGACTTCACCGGCGCTGCCCAGTAGCTCAAGCAAGTGCGCGGTTTTACCCCCAGGCGCGGCGCAGGCGTCCAGCAGGTTTAGCGGAGTCCCATCAGTCGGCTTTAAGTCGGTGAGCAACAGGGGCGCGGCAAGTTGCGCAGCGGCGTCTTGTACCGAAAAAAGCCCTTGCCCGTAGCCAGGTAACGACGGCACTGATTGCGCATGCGCCAACATGACGCCGTAGTCACCCACCTGATACGCTATTATATTTATAGCTGCTAGCACCTGAATATATTGGGCTACAGTGGTTTTCAATATGTTAATACGCAGTACTAGCGGTGCTTTGGCGTTGCTGGCACGCAGTATGGCCTGCCACTGATCCGGGTGGTCTTTGCGCAGCTGGTCTATCCACCATTGGGGGTGGTTCCATACCGCCTGCGGGTTGGCGTCGGTGCGCGCCACCAAGGAATCGCGCTCGCGTAAAAACCGGCGCAGGCACCCGTTGATAAAGCTGGCTTGGTGTGCCGTAGCCGGGCTGCGTTTGGCTGCCTCCACAGCTTGATCAACCAAAGTGTGAGGTGCGTAAGGCGCATCTTCCTCGCGCCAGATCAAGGCCAACACGACGCACAAAAGCGCGTCTGCTTCGGGCGGGGGCGGCTTTTTGGCGAGTTGTTGGCGCAAAGCCCCTGCTCGCCCCAGCCAGCGCAGGGCATGAAAGCTCAGGGCTTGTGCACCGGGGCGAAGCGTGGCGTCTACGCTCAGCAATGCCTTGGTGAGTGACTGGCCAGCCTGCACTGCCATCAGCAAGCCAGCGGCGGCTTGTAGCTGTTGCCACAATGGAACTTGGCCCACGGGCGCCTTAATAGTCAAATCAGGCACGTTGGGCCTCGGAGGCCTGAAAAAGCGTTATTTTTAGTATCAAAAAAGTCTTTTATGGAATAAATACGGGCGCGAGCAGCTATTAATAAAATAGCAGATTGACGGCGCAGTAACGCCGCTTTGGCACAGCCAGAGTCAGAGTCAGGTCAGTGTGTCCGCCCAAATGTTGCTGGCCCAATTCAGCGCGTAAACGCCTTCGAGTTCACTGGGCGCGGTACTCACACCGCCCGACCCGGCAACCGTTTTAAAAGTTTTCTCAAGCGCCACATATTCATGCACGCTGGCCACGTGCACAACGTTTTTCTCGTCCACAAAGCTGTAGCAGGTGTTAGTGAGCATGGGCGCGGGGTTCACATCCCAGCCAGCCAACTGCGCCACGATAGCGCTGGCCGCCACTTTGCCGTGGCTGTTGGCCATGTGGCCGCTTTTGGGCATGCCCGGCGCAATTTGAATGGAATCACCCAGTACGTGCACGTCCTTGGCCGCTGTGGACTCGAAAGTCAGGTAATTTACGCCGCACCAGCGGTTATTGGCGACGTTGTTAAGCCCGGTTTTGACCGCAATGGCGCCTGCGCGCATAGGCGGCAGTACGTTCAGCACGGCGGCTTTTACGTCATCTTGCACGTCAAACTTCACGGTGTTGGTTCTTGCATCTACCGCTACAGCTTTGTGCTGCGGGCGGTATTCCACCATGCCTTTGTACTGCTCGGCCCACACTTTTTTGAACAGCGCGGGTTTAGACGTTACATCGGGGTTGGCGTCCAAAATCAGCACTTTTGACTTCGGCTTGAAGGCCTTAAAGTACCCGGCCGCGACCGATGCGCGCTCGTACGGGCCGGGTGGGCAACGGTACGGCGCTTCAGGAATAGTGATGGCGAACACACCGCCGTCAGGCATGGCTTCGAGCTGCTTGCGAAGTGCCACGGTCTCAGCTCCAGCTTTCCATGCTTGCAAAATCTGCCCGCCCGTATTAGCGGCTTGCAACCCTTCGATTCCGCCGAACATCAAGTCAACGCCGGGCGAAACGACCAGCTTGTCATAAGCAATCACGCTGCCGCTGCGCAGAGTAACGGTTTTTTTCGCGGTGTCGATGTTGTCAGCAAAATCTTTAACCACCGTGATGCCATGATTTTTAGTCAAGCCCGCATATGAAGTGGTCAAGTAATCAAGTTGCTTGACGCCGCTGATGACCAGATTCGACATAGGGCAAGACACAAACGCTTCTTGCGGCTCAATCAACACCACATCAATTTTGTAGTCTGACAGCATGCGCACATACTTGGCCGCTGTCGCGCCGCCGTAGCCGCCGCCAATCACCACCACTTTGGCTTTAGACGGCACACCCGACATGCCGGCGCAACCCGAGAGCCCGGCTGCACCCAGCAAACTAAAGGCGGCCGAAGATTGCAGAAATGCACGGCGACTCGATGCGAGGTTGTTTGACATGTCGGTGCTCCTTATTTTTTCAACGCTGCAAAGTACGTAGCCAGCAACTCAATTTGCGCATCGCTGTAGCCTTTGGACAACTGATGCATGACGGTAGCTGGCCGGGTGCCGTTTTTAAAGGCAGTCATTTGAGCAATCGTGTAGGCCTTGTCTAGCCCCGCGATGGATACAACGCTGGAACCGTCGACCGCTTTGCCGTTGGTGCCGTGGCAGTTAGCGCAGGTAGCAGCGAGGCTTTTGACGTACAAGGCGTCTTTGCCTGCGTCAGCCTGTGCATAGGCGGTAGGGGTCAGGCTGAGTGTTGCTGCCAAAAGCGCTGCGAAAGCGGCCACTTTGGCCAAAACAAGAGTTTTCATCAATAGCTCCGTAGATTCATCTAACAGTCTAATTTACCGCCGCTGCGCTGCGCAAGCAAGGGGACAATCCAGTACCTGACAGCCCGCATAGGCGCAAAACGCGCGCCGCGGATGAGTTAAAAAACAGCATCTGAATGCCGGGCCTGAAGCTCTCGGCTGGCCAGTGCCGCCATTGGCCTGCCGTAAATCCGGCGTATGCGCTCTGCCAGCGGCGGATGGGTAGCAAACCAGCTTTCGTGCGGTGTTGAGCCTACCAGCAACATGTGCTGCACTGACGGGTGCAACGGCCGCAGGACGGCGGGCGAATGACTTTGCTCGCCCTGCTGCCAGAGCGCTTTGCGCAGCACACCACCCAAGCCCTCTTTGCTGCGCGTGAATTGCACGGCCCGCGCGTCTGCCAGGTATTCGCGCTGACGCGAAACCGCCGCTTTGAGCACACGCCCCGCGAGCCAACCCGCAGTGCCTGCGCATTTGATAGCAAAACCAGGCAGCGCCAAAAGCGACCGGCCGCCGTCGTCGCTCTCTTCGCACATCGCGGTGCCCAAGTTAAAAATCATCTCTAACCCCGACACCATACCCGCCAGCCGCATGTTCAGTTGCATGTCGCCCTCGCGGATATGACTGAATTCGTGAGCAACCAAGCCCTGCAGCTCGTCGCGGGTTAAAAAATCAAGCGCGCCCTGCGTTACAGCAACCACAGCGTCGTCTTCATCCCAGCCGCAGGCAAATGCATTGATGCTGACCACCCGGTCGAGCACCATGGGGGTCGGCGCTTTCATGCTGGCGGCAATGGCTAGCTCGCTGACAATATTGCAGAACTTCAACTCAGCATCGTATGCACCCGCGCGCGACAGTGGCCCCATCACGCGGGCTTCGCGCGCGCCGACGCGTCGAGCCAGTTTTTCGCCGCTGCCATCAAGGTTAGAGCTTTCAATCCACCAGCCGCCGAGCACAAACAGCAGTGTCATGGCGGTGTTGATTTGAAAAAAATACGCTGGGTAGGACGCATCGTGCCAAGCAACCAAACGCCAGGTCAACGCCAGCGCCGCGTTAACGGCCATCACCAACCCCAGCAGCGTTAGCGCGAACAGCACCAACAGGCGTGCGGTTTGCGCTCTGGCTTCTCGTTGTTGGTCAAAAAAACGCATCAGCTCACTGGCCGGTGGCGGCGTTACATCGCAATGCGAACCGCCTTGCGCTCTTGCTCGTTTTCAGTGGCCTGCAACATGGCCGACGGTGCAAAGCTGAACAACCTGGCAATCAATACCGCTGGAAATTGCCCCCGTGCGTTGTTGTAGTCCAGCACGGCATCATTAAAAGCCTGGCGGGCAAAACCCACTTTGTTTTCAGTGCTGGTGAGCTCTTCACTCAGGCCTTGAATGGTTTTATCGGCTTTGAGGTCAGGGTAGGCTTCATTGAGCGCAAACAGGTGCCCCAAGCTACCAGCGAGCGCTTGCTCGGCCACCGCAAGGCTGGTAACGGCTTGCGCATCTGTTGGCTTGCTGCGGGCCGTGTCGCTGGCCGACTTGGCCTGGTTGCGGGCGGCAATCACGGCCTCAAGTGTTTCGCGCTCATGGCTCAAATACTTTTTAGCGGCTTCAACCAGGTTGGGAATCAAGTCGTAGCGCCGCTTGAGTTGAACGTCGATTTGCCCGAAAGCGTTGGCAATCACGTTTTTCAGCCGAATCAAACGGTTGTAAGCGCCGACTGCCCAAAAGACGATCACGGCCAAGATAGCTATAAACAAAATGGTTGAAGTTGTCATGTCTGCTCCTTAATTTTGCGTTTATACCGCATGCCATCGCAAAGCAAAGCAAAGCAAAGCAAGGCAAGGCAAGGCAAAACGCTATTATTTTAGTAGCTTCGTGCGCCCATATTTATTGGGCTAGCGCCTTATTCTATACGTAAAATATAAAAAAAGGCCCCAAACCCTGTTGCAGAGTTTGGGGCCCTTTGCGTTAACGCATCAATTTACTCGGTAGTAGCGCTTTCGCCGTCAGCGCCTGCGGGCAGGGCTTCGAGTTCTGCTGCTTCAGCATCGGCAATGGCGCGGCGCTCTGCGTCGTCCATCAGGTCTTTGGCTTTGCGTGCTTCGTGGTAAGCCATGCCGGTACCGGCTGGGATCAGGCGGCCCACAATCACGTTTTCTTTCAAGCCACGCAGCTCGTCTCGCTTGCCCATGATGGCAGCCTCGGTCAGCACGCGTGTGGTTTCCTGAAACGATGCCGCCGAAATAAACGAATCGGTCGACAACGATGCCTTAGTGATACCCAGCAGTAAGTTGGTAAATGTAGCTGGCAGCTTGCCCTCAAGACGCAGGCTGTCGTTCATGTCGAGCATGACTGAACGCTCAACTTGCTCACCGGCGATGTAGGCCGAGTCGCCCACGTTGTCGACCACCACGCGGCGCAGCATCTGGCGAACAATCACTTCAATGTGCTTGTCGTTGATCTTCACGCCTTGCAAGCGGTACACGTCTTGAACTTCGTCGACGATATAGCGAGCCAGCTCTTCCATACCCAGCAAACGCAAGATGTCTTGCGGGTCGGCAGGGCCGTCCACGATCGACTCGCCTTTGTTAACCACCTGGCCTTCGTGCACCAGAATGTTCTTTTCCTTGGGCACAAGGTCTTCCCAGACTTTGCCTTCAGGATCAGTGATCTGCAGGCGAATCTTGCCTTTGGTCTCTTTACCGAACGACACGGTACCGGTCATCTCAGCCAGCGTGCCTTTGTCTTTTGGCGTACGGGCTTCAAACAGCTCGGCAACACGCGGCAAACCGCCGGTAATGTCGCGGGTTTTCTGGCCTTCGACCGGAATACGCGCCAACACTTCGCCTGGGCCGACGTCCTGGCCGTCGCGCACCTGAACCAACGCGCCGATCTGGAAGCCAATCGTCACCGAGTGATC
>JANMWH010000023.1:0-4975 GCA_031393945.1 Polaromonas sp.
GGCAAACGGGACTTGTTGGCCCTTAGCGTTAGTGGCGTTCAGGCGCAGCAAGTCGTCAGGTTGCATGCGTGCCGGCGCGTCGGCCTGCACTACCACGCGTTGCAAGCGGCCTTGGTTAGGGAAGTCGTTGATATAGCTTGAGCCGAGTGATGTTGACAGCGATGCATTGATGGCATCAAAGCTCACCCCCAGCGCACCGGCCTGGTCGCGGTCAATGTCGATTTGCAGCTGCGGTGCGTCTTCAAGCCCGTCGGGGCGAACCTGCGTCACTATTGGGCTTTTGGCGGCCATGCCGAGCAACTGGCCACGGGCTGCCAGCAACGCATCGCGGCCCGCACCTGAGCGGTCTTGCAGCCGAAAGTTAAAGCCGCTGGCCGAGCCCAATTCAGGAATCGGCGGCGGGCTGAGCGGGAAAACAAATGCATCACGAATCCGCGAAAACGCACCAAATGCGCGGCCCGCAAGCGCTTGGGCTGATTGGTCGGCGTGGCCGCGCTCAGCCCAGTCTTTGAGCGTGACAAACGCCAGCGCTGCGTTTTGCCCTTGACCTGAAAAACTAAAACCCAAAACGCCCACAATGCTTTGCACCTCGGGTTGTTTGAGCATAAAACCTTCGACCTGTGCCATCACGTCTTGCGTGCGCTCGAGCGTAGCGCCGGGCGGCAATTGCACATTCACCAGCAAATTGCCCTGGTCTTCTTGCGGCAAAAACGAAGTGGGCAAACGCGTGTAAACCAACGCCACCACGCCGATGATGGCAACATAAATCACCATGTAACGAGCTGCCCGCTTTAGCAGGCGGGCCACAAAGCCCTCATAGCCTTTTGCTGTGCGGCTAAAGCCGCGGTTAAACCAGCCGAAAAACCCAGTTTTGGCGTTATGGTGGCCGGCTTCCACCGGTTTAAGCAGCGTGGCGCAGAGCGCTGGCGTTAGCGACAGCGCGAGAAACGATGAAAAAGAAATGGCCGCCACCATCACCGCAGAAAACTGCCGGTAAATATTGCCGACAGACCCCGCAAAAAACGCCAGCGGCACAAACACCGCAATCAGCACCAGCGTCACGCCAACGATAGCGCCCGATATCTGGCTCATGGCCTTACGGGTGGCATCCAGCGGGCTCAAGCCTTCTTCGCTCATGATGCGCTCAACATTTTCTACCACCAAAATCGCATCGTCGACCACTATGCCAATCACCAACACCATGCCAAACATGGTCAGCACATTGATGGAAAACCCCATCGCAAACAGCGCTGCAAATGTACCCAACAGAGCCACCGGCACCACCACAGTAGGGATGATGGTGTACCGGAAATTTTGCAAAAATAAATACATTACCAAAAACACCAGCACCACCGCTTCAACCAGCGTGATGGCGACTTGCTGAATCGAAATACTGACGAAGCGCGAGCTGTCATAGGGGATGGCGTAGGTCACGCCCGGCGGAAAGTACGGCTTTAAGCTTTCCATTTTTTCCTTGACGGCTTTGGCAACAGCCAGCGCATTGCCGCTGGGCGTTAACTGCACGCCAATGCCGGTCGATGGCTTGCCGTTCAGGCGTGCCGCCGTGGCGTAGCTTTGCGCGCCAAGCTCAATGCGCGCCACGTCTTTAAGCCGCACCGTTGAGCCATCGGCGTTGGCGCGCAGCACCACGTTGCCAAACTGCTCCACGCTAGACAGCTGCCCGTTCACGACGACGGTGGCCGCTATGCCCTGCCCGGCCACGTTGGGCAGCTCGCCAATCGTGCCAGACGCGACTTGCGCGTTTTGTGCGCGCAACGCGGTGTTAACGTCTGCTGCCGACAGACCCAAGCCGCTAAGTTTGGCAGGCTCTAGCCAGATGCGCATGGCGCGTTCGGTGCCAAACAGCTGGGCTTGCCCAACGCCTGGTAAACGCTGTAATTCAGGAATCACGTTTCGCGCTGCGTAGTCACCCAAACCGACCGGGTCAATGGCCGGGTTGGTTGACGACAAAATCGTGAACAATAAAAAGTTGGCGTTGGCTTTTTCAACCCGCACGCCCTGCTGCGTGACGACTTGGGGCAGGCGCGGCGTGGCACGCGCCAGCCGGTTTTGCACATCAACCTGCGCTAAATCAGCGTTGGTGCCCGACTGAAAACTCAGAGTGATGTTGCCCGTACCGTTGGCTTGGGCAACGGCCTCCATATAGATCAAACCGGGCGCGCCGTTCATTTCACGCTCAATCACCGACAGCACACTGTCCTCTAATGTTTTGGCTGATGCACCGGGGTATGCGGCCGACACCACAATCGAGGGCGGCGCTACCGGCGGGTACTGCGAAATTGGCAGCTGCGTGACGGCGATGCTGCCCATCACCACGATAAACAGTGCAATAACCCACGCAAAAATAGGGCGATCAATAAAAAACTTGGCCATGTGCGCTGCTCCTTATTTCGCAGCTACAGGAGCAGAAGCGCTGGAGGCTGCGGGGGTGGCAGGCGGGACAGGCGTTGCGGAGACGGCAGACGCAGTGGGAACCTTGCTTCCAGGTGCTTGCCACGACACGGGTTTGACCACAGCGCCCGGTTGCAGCTTTTGAAAGCCATCGACCATGACTTGCTCGCCAGCAGCAAGGCCGCTGAGCACCACCCAATCATTGCCTTTAGCGGAGCCAATTTTTACCGGTCGTGGACTGACTTTTCCATCGCTACCTACCACCATCACGCTGTCGCCCTGGCCGGTGCGTGTCACAGCTTGTTGCGGCAACGTGATGGCGTCTTTGGCGCGGGACTGCTCCAGCCGCACGCGCACAAACAGGCCCGGCAGCAACTCGCCAGTGGGGTTGGGCACTTCTGCGCGCAGGGTGATTTGCCCAGTGGTGGCGTCTACTGTCAGGTCAGAAAACAACAACCGACCGGGCTTGGCGTATTGGGTGCCGTCCTCCAACACGACCGTCACGCTGGCCGCATCTGCACTGTTGGCCTGCTTGATTTGCCCATTGGCCATGGCGGCGCGCAGTTTCATTACCTCAGCAGCAGACTGCGTGAAGTTAACGTACAGCGGATTGATCTGCTGCACCACCGCCAACTGCGTTGCCTCGCCCTGCCCGACCAGCGCGCCTTCAGTGACCAGTGCGCGGCCAATGCGGCCTGAAATCGGCGACGTAACGGACGCATAACCCAGGTTGATACCAGCCGTTTGCACATTGGCCTTGGCCACCGCCACGTCGGCCTGCGCCTGCTTTTGCGCTGCCACGGCATTGGCGTACTCTTGTTTGCTAACGGCGTTGACCTCGACCAGCGTTTTATAGCGGTCTGCTAAAGCGGTGGTTTGCAGCGCATTGGCCTCGGCTTTGGCCTGGCTTGCCTTGGCGCTTGCGCTGAGTGCTGCATAGGGCGCTGCGTGAATCGTGAACAACGCTTGCCCAGCCTTGACATCGCTACCTTCACGAAACAATCGCTTTTGCAAAATACCCGCTGCTCGCGCCCTGACCTGCGCAACGCGGGACGCCTCAAGTCGGCCCGGCAGCTCGGTGACCAAACCCACATCAGCCAAGGCTACTGTGACGACACCGACTTCGGCGGGCGGTGGTTTGCCGCCCGCCCCGGAGCCAGGAGGGCCAGCCGCAGGGCCTTTGCCACAACCAGCCAGCATCGCGATCAAAATCAACAGAGAAATAGGGGGCAGCGTCTTTTTCGCCGAGAAAATAGACAAGTAAGCAGCTGGAGAAAAGGCGGGAGCGGCAAGGCGTAGCATGGCAATGGCTTTCATAGCGGTGACGCTGGCTTTAAAAGAAGGGGGAACGCGGCGAAAGCAACTGAAATGACTGCTCGGTCATTAATCGCAACTGTGAAGTTAACGGGTTTTCCCTTTACTGTCTGTAGGAAGCCGCGCCGCGTTGCCATGGCTGCACAGACGTAAGACGCAAATTTAGCCGTGCTGAAGGCGCGTATTGGTGAATTCTCAAATTTTTAATGCTGTAGCCCAATTGATATGGGCGCGAGCAGCTTCTTTTTTTGTAGCGTTTAAATTGCATTTATAGATTAGTTTCGCCATGATCAGTCCGCGGGGCCATGAGTTGGCAGGTCGTAACCTTGCTACCGCTGCTCTTCAAAGATCTGGCTGGTCAGGCAGCTTTAAACCATTGCCGACCGATGTGCGCTGAACGCGGCAACGGCTCCATCCGCAACCGCCAGTGCCACATTGCCAGCTGATCGTGCTGCATCGCCGCACGCGAACACGTGGGGCACGCTGGTGGCCTTTGCCTCATCGACCTTGATGAATACGCCCATGGGGGTTTCATCAATAGCGCAGCCCAATTGCTGGGCAATGGGGCTACTTATTAGCGTGTGCGGCTGGGTGAACAGGCCGTTCATTTTGTAAGTGCGGCCGCCCTGCAGCACCACATCTGCAACGCCGTCGATGCGTTCAATCAATGCAGGTTCGATCTGCGTACCCCGGCGGGCGATGGCCGCAAGCTCGGTGTCGTTCGGCGTGTAAGCGCCATTGAGAAACAAAGTGGTGCGGCCCCAATCCGGCAGCATGACGGCATGGTGAAGTGCAAGTGGTGAGGCGGCAATGATGCCAATCTGCGTTTCGTTTTCGCCAGTGTTCAGCTCATAGCCATGGCAGTAAGGGCAATGAAAAACGCTGCGGCCCCAGCGCTCGGCCAGGCCAGGTACTGGCGGCAACACGTCACGCACGCCAGTAGCAATAATCAACCGGCCGGCACTGATGACTTCGTTGCCCACCTTGAATTCAATGCGGCTGCTGGCTGCAACACGCGCATCTTCGGCTGTGCCATCCAGCCACTGAACGGTGGGGTAAGCCAGCAGCTGCTGCTTGGCAACAGCAGCAATTTCAGCAGGCGCATGTCCATCCTGCGTTAGAAATCCATGCGCGGTTTCGCCAGCAACGTCTACAAAGCGGTTGCGCCGCTGGCCTGCGTCAACTACCAGCACATTGCGACGCCCGCGTGTCAATTGCAGGGCAGCTGACATGCCGGCATAGCTGCCGC
>JANMWH010000025.1:0-5361 GCA_031393945.1 Polaromonas sp.
AAATTTTCACAAAACGCTCGCGGCGGCGGTCGCTGCTGTACCAAAACCACTGCATGATGCCAAGAACGCCAAACACCAGGCCGTGCTCTTTCATGAAGCGTTTACGGGCCAATTTCAATACGCCCACATTGCCGGTTTGCAACAGTTCTTCAACCGACTGCGCAGCCAGCTCGCCGCCCACCATGGCGTAATAAATGCCTTCGCCTGAAGCGGGTGCCACCACCCCGGCGGCGTCACCAGCCAGCACGACGTCGCGGCCGTTATCCCAGCGCTTGAGCGGCTTCATGGGCAACGGCGCACCTTCGCGCCTGAGTGTCTCTGCGCCCGCTAAACCGGCTTGCTGCCGAAGCTGAGCCGTTGCGCCGCGCAACGAAAAGCCTTTGTCGGCACTGCCGGTGCCAATGCTTAATGTGTCGCCGTGCGGAAATACCCAGCCGTAAAAGTCAGGCGACAACTTGCCTTGGTAAAACACATCGCAACGCGAATCGTCATAGCCTTGAGGCTTGACTGCCGGGGCGCGAACAATCTCGTGGTACGCGAACACGCACTTGGCGTACAGGGCTGCTTTTACTTCCTGGCGAGCCACTTCAGACTTGGCGCCGTCAGCACCAATAATCGATTTGGCGCGCACGCAGCTGGGTGTGCTGTCGGCGCGGCCCGCGCGGCCACGCGCTTGAAAATGCACCGTAGCGTTACCTGCGGCATCGCGCTCAATGCGGTCAAACGTGCCGGTGCGCAGCACAGCGCCTGCGGCAACTGCGCGCTCACGCAGCCACTCGTCAAAATGCTCGCGGTCGACCATGCCCACAAAACCGTTGTCAATTGGAATATCGACATGCTTGTTGGTCGGCGACACCATGCGCGCAGATGTGGCGCGGGCCACCAGCAGTTTGTCGGGAATTTCAAAGTCTTTAATCAAACGCGGCGGAATCGCGCCGCCGCACGGTTTGACGCGGCCCGCACGATCAAGCAGCAATACCGAGCGCCCTTGCTGCGCCAGCTTGCGCGCAGCAGTGGCACCTGCTGGCCCACCGCCCACTACCACCACATCAAAAGTTTCAGTTTGACCCATGTTGTTCACCTTTTAAGTTGACACATCCACATCGTTTGAAAAAACTAACCTGGTGCGACCAGGCCGCGCACCGCAAAAGCACTCACCATCATGCCAGCCACAAAAAACGGCACACCAAAACCGCTGTACCAGAGCGCACGCTTGCTGGCGCTGGCCAAAAAATGACTCATCAAACCCAGTTGTGCAAAAAGCAGTGCCGCCACGGCCATGCCGTGCAGCGGTTTGTCCCACCACAGCAGCAGTGCAATCACAGCCAGTTGCGGCACCGCCATGACCCAGCACGCCACCAAAGCGGCTTTGTTGATGCCCAGTTGCACCGGCAAAGAGCGCACACCCATTTGCCGGTCGCCTTCTACCGCTTTAAAGTCGTTCAGCGTCATGATGCCGTGCGTGCCCACGCTGTACAGCGCCGCCAACAGCAGCGAGCGCCAGTCGGGCATCAAGCCCCCGGCCATCACGGCTGCACCAGTGGCCCAGGCAATGCCTTCGTAGCTGAAGCCGCAGGCCGCGTTGCCCCACCAGCCGTTTTCTTTCAATCGAATGGGCGGCGCGCTGTACGCCCAGGCCAGAAGCAAACCCACTACCGCCGCCCCAAAACCCCAAGGGCCGAGCGCAGTGGCTACCAATAACGAAACAACTGTCCACAGCACCGCTATATAAAAGCCCCACTGACCCGGCATGCGGCCAGACGGTATGGGCCGCTGGGGCTCGTTGATGGCGTCGACGTGGCGGTCATACCAGTCATTAACAGCCTGACTGGTGGCACAGACAAAAGGGCCCGCCAACGCGATGCCGACCAATGCCAGCAGCCATTTGCCTTGTAAAGACACGCCCGAGGCCACCACACCGCAGGCAAACGCCCACATGGGTGGGAACCAGGTAATGGGTTTAAAAAGCTCTGCCACAGTCCCCAAGGACGGGCGCTGGCTTAATGCTGTTGCGGTCATGCGTGTATTATATTATTGACACTTGCTTGTGTCAATCTAAGTTTACAGTGTAAACTATGAATGTGTCGAGGAAAGCTAAAAATTCAAAAAACCGCAGGGCGCTTGCTGATCCGTCGCGCGCTGTGGGCCGATATCTATACCGATATGCCGGCCGCATTGGATTAGAGGTAAGTCATGACTACACCTAACAACGCTGTTTTATTTTCTGAATCTTTATCAGAATGGGCGCCTGAACTGGCGCAGACCATGGTGTCACTCGGCGGCGATATTGCACTCGTCATTGACGAAAGCGGCATTATTCAGCGAGTTGACCAGCGTGCGTCTACGCCGCTGGCCAGCGACGCGCACACTTGGGTAGGCCACCGCTGGGCAGACACCGTCACGGTTGAAAGCCGGCCCAAACTAGAACGCCTGATAGCTGAAGCTACCCCGACCTGCGCCACTAAAAAACGTGAAATTAACCACACCGGCTCAGGCGGCGTGAACGTACCCGTGGCTTACACCGCCATCCGGCTGGGCTCACGCGGGCCCATCTTGGCCGTGGGCCGCGACTTGGGCATTAGCGCCGCGCTGCAGCAGCGGTTTTTAGGCGCGCAACAAGAAATGGAGCGCAACTACAGCCGCGCCCGCCAGTCAGAAGCGCGCTATCGCCTGTTGTTTCAAGTCGCTACTGACGCCGTAATCGTTGTCGATGGCGCTACGCTAAAGATAGTAGAGGCGAACCAGAGCGCTTCTGAATTGTTTGATTTAACGCCCGCGCAAGTGATGGGGCAAAGCGCCACTTTTGGCTTTGACCGCGCCTCGCGCGAAACCGTTGACGCCATGATGCGCACCGCGCTTGAAAGCGGTCAGTCCACCGAAACGCGTGCGCGCTTAATGGGCAAAGTCAGCAGAACCAGCGTCACGGCCACGCCGTTTCGTGTGCTCGACAGCCAGCAATTATTAGTGCGAATCCGCTCTACTGCAGCATTGGGCTCATCTACCGATATGGGTGCAACGCTGGCCCGGCTGGTCGACAGCGCAACCGACGGCGCGGCAGTGACTGACGTTGACGGCGGCGTGCTGCTGGCCAACGCCGCGTTTTTAAAAATGGTGCAAGCCAGCACCGAAGCGTCTGTGCGGGGCAAGCCGCTGTCGGACTGGATCAGCCTGCCCAGCGAGCCGTTTGCCAACATACTCTCGCGCGTGCAGCGCGACGGCATGGTGGACTTCACGCCTTCGCAGGCGCTGCAAAGCGACGCGCAGCTTCGGCCAGTCGAAGTGGCGGCTACGCTGCTCAGCGAGATCGACCCGCCGTGTATTGGTTTTAGCATTCGGGTGATGCCCAGTGCCAGCGGCGCGCTAGAAGTAACGGTGGAGCCCATGCAAGCCGCCGTTAAAGTGCTGTGCGATCAGGTGGGCAGCGCCGCGTTGCCTGAGCTGATGCGCCGCGCCGCTGACGTGCTGCAGCGCAACTTCATTCGCATGGCAATGGAACGGGCGGGCGCCGACCTGAACAAAGCCGCCACGCTGCTGGGCATTAATCGGCAGCAGCTGGACTCACTAAATTCACTTAACCAGGCCAGCGGCGCGGCTTGATCCGAGTCTAAGTTGGGTTTTGTCGAGCTTGTGTCGAGCTTGTGTCGACCTTGTAGCAAGGTTACGGCAAGTGCAACGCAGCATCATGGCGACTTGAGGGCAGCTTCGGGACGGCTGCGGAGTAACTTCAGGGCGGGGAGCTTTTTAAGCTAAAAAAGGCTCAAAATCAGATTGTTTTAGGCCTCTAGCCCAATAAATACGGGCGCGAGCAGCTACTAAATTAATAGCGTAATTTATCTCACTGCGGCACTTGTGCAGAGGCGATTGTGCAGCTGCGAAAGCGCAGTTTATGCGTCCGTCGCGATGTCGCCGCCAATGCCAAAGCGCTTGAGCTTGACATACAGACTTTGCCTCGACAAGCCCAGCATCTCAGCGGCAGCGGCGCGGTTGTCACCGGTCAATTCAAGCGCTGCCTCAATGCAAAGCTGCTCAATCAAGTCGGTGGTTTCGCGCACGATGTCGCGCAGCGGCACGCGCCCGACCAGCTCGGTCATTTGCCCGGCTGAGCGAGGCAACTCTTTGGTCGTGAGCGCCTCGTTCGTTAAACGCCGGCCCACATCGCGAATGGTAAAACCCAAACACGGCTGGCTGCCGGTGGTAATCGACACCGCAGAAATTTCAACTTCAGACGACGAGCCGTATTCGCCTCGCAGCGTAGTGGCAAACAAGCGCACCGTGCCGCGCTGGCGCAGGTTGGAAATCAACACATTCAAATCAACGCCGCTGCGGCCCAACCACTTTTGCAATGACTCCCCGCGTGCCAGTTCTTCGCTGGGGAGCTGTGTCAGCTCTAAAAACGCGCGATTCACCGACAGCACATGGCCATTGACATCTGTGACCACAAACGCATCGGGCGCGCAGTCAATCGCCTGAATCATCATTTGCACGGCCGCGCTGTCGGTTGAGGCAGAAGCAGGTTTTACCGGCGTGATGCGCACCAGCAAGTGCGTGGAGTTTTCTTGGCGAAACAACGAGCCCGACACAGTAAACGCCTCAGGGGCATCTGCAAAGCACACGGTGATGGGCTCGGCTCGCCCAGTTGCGCGCAGTGCCGCAAACAATTGCTGCGCCGCCGGAATGCTGGCTGCGTCCAGACTTTCTGACAGCACCCAGCCGGCGCGGCGCGCTTTGTCGCCCAGCAATTTGTAGGCGGCGGGGTTGGCTTCTTCAAGCTTTTCAGATGTGGCGTCAAATATCAGCACTGCCTCAGCGGCAACTTGGAAAAGCAGCCGGTAGCGGGTCTCGACGTGCCGCAGTCGCCAGTAGTCGCGCTCCATCGACAGCTGGGCACTGACCAGCCGCTGCTGCAGCGCCACTTGCGAACGCAGGTCACGCCCAAAAGCAATGGCGTGCTTTCTACCCGATGCACGGTTAACCGGCACCACCGAATATAAAAACGCGAGGTCAGCGCCATCGGCAGACGGGTGGTTGATGTGCCGCCATTTGCTGCTGCCCAGCGCGGCTTCGCTCAGCATTTCAGTGACTTTGGGCTGGCTTTCAACAGTGACCGTCTGCAGCCAGGATTTGCCCAACCAGTCGAGGTAGCCGTGTTGCTTGAGTTCGTCGTTGCCGAACGCCATGTCTTGAATGACACCTGCCTCATCAAGTATCAAGGCCACATCTGCGGCGGCTGAAATCAGGGACGCTGCGGTTTCTGCGTCTAGCCCGGCAAGAAACAACTCTGGTCGTTCAAAGTGCCCAATGATGTTTTCTTCTGTGGCCGGGAGCATTGACTAGGCTATCCAGAGGTAACCGAGCTAACGG
>JANMWH010000028.1:0-4098 GCA_031393945.1 Polaromonas sp.
GCGCTGCGTGAAAAAATAATTTGCATGATTTGACCTGACTAAATCTGAAGAATGAAACGGCTGCGCGCGGGCTTGATTAGCCTGGCGACAACAACGAAAAGGGGGGTTCTCAGACGGTCAAAGGCGGGCCGCGCGCGTCAAACAGCGCGGTCCAGCGGGCGAGTGCTTCGCCCTGAAAAATAGCCACTACAAACGATGGAACAACCAACGGCAACATGGCGACAGCCACGCTAGGCATAGCGTTACTTGTGCTGGCTTGGTCGTACAAGCGGCAATCTGCGACCGTGCTGTGAGACGAAAACAGTTGCTCTATAGAGCCGTGGTGTTTGTGGGCTTCTTGGGGGATTTGCGTTGTGCGCGCGGCTTGAGTTGCGTCAGTTACTTGCGATTGATCGGGGTCGTGTTTGTGCACAACTGCAGGGCCGGTTAGCTGTTTACCGCCGTGCTGCACGGCATGCAGTTGGCCAAGCGCTTGCGACAGCAGCAACGACAAAACCAGCCACGCCGCCCACCAAGCCCGCCGCGTTCGGCTAGGTAGTTGCGGCGTTGGCAGCTTGAATTTCACAACGGTTACTTAATGCTGATCGCGTCTGTCATGCGGTAGTACAAGCCGTACGAGTCGTCATTGAGCACCAGGAATTTGCCCTCCACCACGACCGGCTCCATGCCGTATTTAACCGGTGTTTTTGTGCGCACTTCGACCATGCTTTCAGGCCCGCCGGGCGTGCAAAACGAGCAAGTCAGCGGCACCGATGACAACAAAAAGTGGCGCTGCTTTTCGCCCGGCTCCAGTGGCATCATGAAGCCCTGTATGCGATGGGTTTTCTGGTTCAAAGCGGTTTGGCTCGCGTTGAACACAGGCACGATGCGGTTTTTTTCGGTTTTGGTTTTGACATCGGTCAGCACTGACCAGGCAATCACGTCATTGCGCGGCTCTAGCGGCGCAAACGGGCTGCCTGCACCGTGTGTACCCGGGCCTGCGCCAGCGGCTGGGCCTTTGCCAGCAGATGGCGCTGGCACCGGTGACGACAGCACTTGCGAATTAGCCGGATTCGCAGCAATAGTTGTCGCAAGGACGGCAAACAATGCCGCGGCGGCAATGTGAGTGTGAAAGCGAGCTGTCATGGGTTGCTCCGTGTACGAAAGTGGTGTCTGATTTTGCGCCAATCAGTCGCCAAGCTTAGTGGACATGTTTCATGCCGCAGTATTTGCCTATGGCAAGGCCCTTGCATGCGACTTGAAGTTCTTTTTCACACAGGTCTGGTTTTTTGCCTGATTCAAGGCATTTGGCGGCCCCTTCATGCGCGGCCGCCATAGCGCGGTGGCGCGCAACGTCTTCTTTTATTTCTTTGGCTGAGTGCCCGTCTGCTGCCAGCACAGCAGTGCCGCACAACAAAGCAAACAGTCCTGCAACCGCCTTGACTTTAAAACCGATTTTCATAACGCCGTCCTTCATTTATCTCGATTGTAAAAGCTCAAACACACTGACCCGATACGCCTCCCAAGCGGGCAAGAAGCTGGCGGCGCATGCTACGCCCAGCGCAAGCAAGGGCACAAAAAACAGCTCAGCTGGCCATGCAAACAGGCCAAGAGCAATCGATTTGTCCAGCTGCATCGCCAAAGCGGTAAGCGCCATCAAACCCTGCCCCGCCAGCAAACCCAAGCTGCACGCCATCAATGCAAGCCACAGTGCTTCACACAGCAGCAAACCCGCAATTTTGCGCGGCGGTGCGCCCAGCATGCGCAGCAGCGCCAAGTCGGCCCGGCGCTCGCGCACAGCGCTCCACAGCGCAATAAAAACACTCAGGCCAGCCGTGAGTAGCAGCACGCCGGCCAGCACTTTGAGCAAGTCAGTGCCCACACCCAACATGCTGAGCAAGCGAGTGATTTCGAGCGCTGGCGCTGCGGCTTGCATTTCAGTGGTCGCGTTTACAAACCGGGGGAAAGTCACTGCAGCCAGCGGCGACTTGTACTGAATAAGCGCCA
The DNA here is from genome assembly GCA_031393945.1 of Polaromonas sp. Taxonomy (GTDB): domain Bacteria; phylum Pseudomonadota; class Gammaproteobacteria; order Burkholderiales; family Burkholderiaceae_C; genus Polaromonas. The sequence goes on from JANMWH010000028.1 coordinate 1,987, forward strand.
TCGTCACCTCGCGCTCTTCTTCCAGAATCTTCTGGTCTTCGGCGTCCAGTGCGGTGTCGCTTTCATGAACCTGCCAAACCGATTCGGTGCCCGTCAGTATCAGGCGGTCTAGCACCGACGTGCTCGCGGCCAGCACGCCCACCACGCTGTAAACCGCTTTGCCATGTGACTCGCCACCCGCGCCTAAACCGTGCGAGCCAGCAAAGCTATCGCCTACCTTAAGCCCTGTCTGCTTTGCCACCTGCGCGCCGATAACGGCTTGCATTGGCTTGGCCCACAGCACGCCATCAGCCAGCGTTGCACCGTAATGGCTAACGTAACTCAGCGACGTACCCACGATGCGAAAACCGCGAAAGTTGTCGCCCAAACTAAGGGGAATCAATTTGCCGACTTGCGGATTGGCCTCAAGCGCTTTCACAGCGGCCAGCGGTATGTTGCCGGTGGGCGCGTCGATGTGAAACACGCCCGACAAAATTAACTGCATGGGGCTGCCTTTGGCACCCACTACCAGGTCGATGCCCGCAAGGTCACGCTCAAACGCACGGCTAATCTGATGGCTGGCCAGTATCACGAAGGTAATGGCTGTCAAACCCAGCGTCAGCAAAAGCAGGTTCAGGCTGGCAGCCAGCGGGCGAGACCACAGGTAGCGCCATGAAAGAAGGATCGTCTTCATGCGCGTAGGTCGTCTTTTTCACTACTATTTTTATAGCTGCTCGCGCCCGTATTGATTGGGCTACAGGCTAATTTAATGCTTAAAAAGGGCCTAAATGAGGCTTCCAGATGCTTTTTTACCCGCAAATCATGGGTGGCAATGACCAGCGTTGCGTTAAGTCGCTCAGCGGTTGTCTGCAGCAGGCTCAGCGCAGCGCTGGCAGAACCATCATCCAGGCTGGCAGTGGGCTCATCTGCCAAAATCACTTTCGGGGCCAGCAGCACCGCCCGCGCCAGCGCCACCCGCTGTGCCTGCCCGCCAGACAACTCAGACGGCTTTCGAGTGGCCAGCGCCTGCACATCTAGCGCCGCCAGCGCCGCATTGATTGCTGCAGAGTTCTTTTTTTGCCCCGCAGCCCACTGGGCCAGTTCAAGGTTTTCCTGCACCGACAGCGCTGCGCTTAAATGCAGCTTTTGCGGCAAAAATCCAATCGTTTTAGCGCGCCAGGCGTCGCTTGCTGTTTTGCTTAAATCGGCCATTGGCTGCCTCGCCACCGTTATGCTGCCGCTGGTCGCTTGCAGCAAGCCAGCGCAAAGCGCCAGCCAGGTGGACTTGCCCGAACCCGACGCACCACTCAGCAACAGCGCGCCGCCTTGCGGCACGTCGACATCAGCAAAGTCGATGGCCGGGCCATTCAGGTAGCAGAAACACAACTTTCGGGTGCTGATCATTTTTGAAAGTGTAAATCGACTGGCAGGCCACTGCAGCAAGCACCCGCACTGCGGTATAAACAATCCATGACAGAAAAGCAAAACGCCCCCACCCATCTGCCTACCCATTTAAGAAGTCACACGTACCACGGCCTGGCTCCGGGCAAAGCGCTGCTGGTGCTGGGCGCAGTGCACGGTAATGAGGTGTGCGGCACGAAGGCCATCATGCAGCTGTTGCAAGACTTTGACAGCGGCGCGATCAGCATCGAGCGCGGCTCGGTCACGTTTGTGCCCATCACCAACCCGCTGGCGCACCAGCTCAAGCGGCGGTTTGGCGATCGCAATTTGAACCGCAACATGGCGCCCAGTGCCATTCCACAAGACTTTGAAGACCGCATTGCCAACGTGCTGACCCCGCTGCTTGATGCGCATGATGTGCTGCTCGATTTGCATTCATTTCACACGGGTGGCGCGCCGTTTGTAATGATTGGCCCACAGAACAACACGGGCACGCTAGAGCCGTTTGCGCTGGCCCTGGAGGAAATGCAACTGGCCCTGCACACCGGCGCACCGCGCATAGTTGAAGGCTGGCTGGACACCTATGCGCGTGGCGTGCAGCGCCGCGCCACCAGCGTGCTTGACAACATCAACGCCCGCTCACAAACGCTGGTGACCAACCCCAACTACGGCGTGGGCACGACCGAGTACATGCGCGCACGTGGCGGTTACGCCGTGACGCTAGAGTGCGGG
>JANMWH010000067.1:0-4216 GCA_031393945.1 Polaromonas sp.
TGTTAAAAAGCGTTTCTTTCTTTTTAAATTAGCCTTTTATAGTTAGTTTTTAGAAGCAAAAAATGCGACATTCATGCAAATTTGTTTTTAAATGTTTCTTGAATACCCGGTCCATTTGGTGCATTTAAAAGTCGTTTGAACGGGCGAACGGGTGCTCGAAAGTCTTCGCATGTGGGTTAGCGGCAGCCCCATTGACAGGTCAGCGATTCCTGCAGCGTTGCTCGATGAGCTGTATTCGTGCCGTTGCGCAAAAGATGCAAGCGCGGGCTTTCACGACCTATAGTTGGGCGATATTTGCACACCGAACACTTATTGGAAACCAAGATGTCCAAGCTATCAGCCGCATGGCAGCCACCCATTTCAAATACCCGAGCCACCAACGAAAAGGGATGTCGAATCAAAAACTTTGACCCGGCAGCCAAGCCTTATTCCAGCGGCGACAAGGCCAAAGACGTGGCCGACACCCAGGCACTGGCAGACGAACTCGACGCGCTGCAAAACCTGTTTTACGCCGACAAGCGCTTTAAATTGCTGGTGGTGCTGCAGGGCACCGACACATCCGGCAAGGACGGTACCGTGCGCGGCGTGTTTAACCGCACTACCCCGCTGGGCGTGCACACGGTGGGCTGGAAAGCGCCTAGCGAGGAAGAACGCGCGCACGACTATTTGTGGCGCATTCACCAAAAAATGCCGGGCGCGGGCGAAATGATGATTTTTAACCGCAGCCACTACGAAGACGTGCTGGTACCACCCGTCAACGGCTGGATCACGCCCGAGCAAACCGCGCAGCGCTTTGCGCAAATCAACGACTTTGAGCGTTTGCTAACTGAAAACGGCACCGTTATTTTGAAGTTCATGCTGCACATCAGCTCAGACGAGCAAAAGCTGCGCCTGCAAGAACGCATTGACGACCCGACCAAGCACTGGAAGTTTTCGCTCGGCGACCTGGACGCCCGCAAGCAGTGGAAGGACTATCAAAAAGCCTACGAGGCACTGCTCAACGCAACCAGCACCACATGGGCGCCCTGGACGGTGGTGCCCAGCAATTCAAAAACGCATCGCAACCTGATGATTGCCACGCTGGTGTGTGAGGCGCTTAGAAAGCTCAAGCTGCGTTTTCCGCAGAGCGATGCGAAACTGGCGGGTTTGAAGATTACTTGAACTTGCCCGTGTGGTGTAGTTCGGTTTTGCGTTTGCTGGATTGCTGATCTCGGTACCGCCGCATTTGCGCCACCCATGCTGCGACTTTGTGGCCAGAACGATCCGTTGTGCAACATCAGCCACAGCATCATCGCGTTGACCTTGCTGTGCCGCGAAACGGGGAACGATTAATTGACGCATTTTCTGCTCTGATAGGCTCGACCAGCCCGCTGCAAATTGCTATATAAAAAGGAGCTGATTACGCCCGTATTTACTGGGCTAACGCCATTTTTATACGCAGATCAGGGCAAAACAAACGTAAGTGCTGATGATTCACCCGACAAAAAAGCGACCACTCAGGTCGCTTTTTTAATGCGCAAGGCGCGAGTTGGCAGCAATCAGTGCCCGCCACCGCCACCCAAATACGCGGCTTTTACCGCCGGATCGTCGCGCAGTTTAGCGGCATCACCATGCACTGAAATACGGCCGTTTTCCAGCACGTAGCCGTAGTCGGCCACCTTGAGGGCCGCGGCGGCAAACTGCTCGACCAGCAGCATGGTGACGCCGCGTGACTTCAAGTCAGAAATGATGCGAAAAACTTCTTCGACCAAAATTGGCGCCAAGCCCATCGACGGCTCGTCGAGCAAGACGATTTCGGGGTTCAACATTACAGCGCGCGCCATGGCCAACATTTGTTGCTCGCCACCCGACAGCGTACCGGCCAGCTGGTTGCGCCGCTCTTTGAGGCGGGGGAACAGTTCCATCGCGCGTTCGAGGTCGCCCGGCACATCGCCTTTGGGGCGGCTGCCGGTCAGGCGCGGGAAAGCGCCTAGCAGCAAGTTGTCAGTCACTGACATGGTGGCAAACACGCGGCGGCCTTCAGGCGAATGCGCCAGGCCTTGCTTGGCAATGGCGTAAGACTCCAACCCATCAACCCGCTTGCCGTGCAGCGAGATTTCGCCCGAAGTGGGTTTGATCATGCCCGACACGGCGCGCATGGTGGTGGTTTTGCCCGCGCCGTTCGAGCCAATCAGCGTCACGACTTTGCCTTTGGGCACTTCCATCGAAATGCCGTGCAGCACTTGCACTTTGCCGTAACCGGCTTCTAGATTTTTAATACTGAGCATATTTTTCTTTCCAAAGTGCCTAGGCGACCGTACCGCCGAGATAAGCCTCGATAACTTTTTCATTGGCCTGCACTTCGGCAGGCTTGCCTTCAGCAATTTTTTGTCCGAAGTCCAGCACGGAAACGGTGTCGCACAGCTGCATCACCACGTCCATGTGGTGTTCAATCAAAATCAGCGTGATGCCGTGGTCGCGGATTTTGCGAATAATGGTCACCAGCTCTTTGATGTCGGGTGCAGTCAAGCCAGCAGCGGGCTCGTCAAGCAGCAGCAATTGCGGGTCAAGCGCCAATGCGCGGGCAATCTCTAACAGGCGCTGCTTGCCGTACGGCAAGTTGCGCGCTTCCTCGAAAGCCAAATCGCCCAAGCCCACAAAGTCAAGCAAGCCCAAGCCGCGTTCGGTGGCAGCTGATTCTTCCCGGTTGTAGCGCGGCGTGTGCAGCGACACGTCGAGCACGTTACTGGCAAAGGTGTGGTGCAAACCCACCTGAATGTTTTGCAGCGCAGTCATTTCGCCAAACAGTTGCACGTTTTGAAAGGTGCGCGCAATGCCCGACAAGGCAATGTCTGATGACGTACGCCCAACCAGCGAACGGCCAGCAAATTCAAGGCTACCTGCAGTCGGCACATAAATGCCGGTCAGCACGTTCATCATGGTGCTTTTGCCTGAGCCGTTCGGGCCAATCAGGCCGTGAATCGTGCCGCGCTTGATGCGCAAGTCAACTTGGTTGATGGCTTTCAAGCCGCCGAATTGCATCAGCACGCCAGTAGCTACGAGCAAGGCTGTGCCTTTTTCGCTGGCGCCAGCGTGGGCCGCTACCATCACTGCGTCTTTGCCAGTTGCCACGGCAACCCGCGTGCCTGCGGCTGTTTTGCGTGCAAACAGGCCGCGTGCAAAACCAACAATACCGTCTTGCAGGTAGTACACAACGAACAAAATCATTAGGCCAAAAATACTCAGGCGCCAGTCGGTAATTGACTGCAGCCAAAATGCAAAGCCAGCCAGCGCCATCGTGCCGACCACTGGAATCGCCATGACTTTGGGTGTGGTGATCTTTTTGGCAACGCCGATCACTGCGCCTATCAACATCAGCACCGCCAGGCTCAACGCGACGATGCGAAACATCTCCAGGTCGTCGAGCAATTTCGGAAGAATCACGATGATGGCTGCGCCTAGCAACGCACCTGAGCGAGTCTTGCGGCCACCCATAATGACGGCCAGCAAAAACAGCACTGTCAGCTCAAAGTTATACGTGTTGGGCGAAATGTATTGTTCTGAATACGCGTACAAGCAGCCTGCCAAACCTGCAAAACCAGCGCTGATCACAAACGCGTAAACCTTGTAGCGGTAAACCGATACGCCCATGCAGTCAGACGCCACCGGGCTGCCGCGCAGCGCCTCAAATGCGCGACCCAATTGCGACTTCAAAATGCGGTGCACCACCACCAGCGACAACACCATGAGTGCAAAGGTCAACCAGTAAAACTCGTGCTCGCTGAGCTTGTGCCCCGCAATCGATGGCTTCGGTATTTTGATACCCAGCGGGCCTTCAGTAAGAAAGGTCATCTCATTGATCAAAATTTGAATAATGGTGCCAAACGCCAGCGTGACCATGGCCAGGTAAGGGCCGGTAACGCGCAAAGCGGGCAGCGCCAGCAGCGCGCCAAAACCGGCAGTGATCACAATACTGGCCGGGATGATTAACCACAGCGGTGCGCCGAACTTTAAAAACAGAACGCCGGCGGTGTAAGAGCCCACACCAAACAAGCCCGAGTGGCCGAGCGACACCTGGCCGGTGTAGCCCACCACGATGTCCAGGCCGTAAAGCAAAATCGCGTAAATCATGATCGTGCCGATCATGTGAACGTAGTACGAGTTGCTGGTCAGCAGCGGTGCGGCGGCCAGCAGGCCCAAGCCCAATACCGCAGCAATCAAAGTCTTGCGATTCATC